>JANJTH010000587.1 GCA_024711205.1 Planctomycetota bacterium
CGATCTGTCGTCGAGCGGGTCGAGGCGCTGCCCGCCGCGCGGCGCGCCCTCGTGCTCCCCGCGCTCGACCTCGCCGCGGCCGGGCCGACCCCGCGCGCCCAGGCCCTCGAGGCGCGGCTCGCCGCGGCGCTCCGCGCCGTCGGGCGGGCGGCGCCCCGCGGCCGCTCGAGCGCGTGGGCCGACGACCCGGGCGCGCTGTTCGTGCGGCGCGTGCGCGACGAGCTCGTCCGGCGCGACGGGGCCGACGTCGCGCTCGACGTCCTCGTCGGCGCCGAGCCCGACCGCTGGCCGGACGGCGACCTCACGTTCGTCGTCGACGTCGGGTCCTGGCGGATCGTCGACGCCACGCCGACGGCCGACCCCTGCGCGCGCGAGCTCGCCGCGGCGCTCGCGCTCCGGCTCCACGCCCGGGACGAGCGGCGGCCGCTCGCCGTCCTCCCCGGCCGCTCCGCCGCGCACGGCCTCTCGAACGCCGCGACCGCGGCCTTCGACGCGCGCCTGACCGCGGCGCTCGTCGAGCGCCTGGGGCCGGGCGTCCCGGTCCGGGCGCGGCGCGGGCTCGTCGAGCGCCTCCGCGAGGCCCCGGACGACCCGGGCCGCGCGCTCTCGGTCGGGCTCGCCGTCGACGTCGCGCTCGACGCCGCGCGCGGCGTGGCGGTCGCCCGCCTGCGCGACCTCGACGCGCCGGAGGCGCCCCTCGCCGTCGTCGAGGCCCCGCTCGTCCACCGCGCCGGCGTCGACGGGCTCGAGGGCGCCGCCCGCCACTCCGTCGACCCGAGGCGGCTCGACGCGCACCTCGACGCCGCGCACGACGCCGCCCTCGAGGAGCACCTCGCGCAGGCCGAGCGCGAGGCGCTCGACCGCGCCGCGGCCCGCCTCTACGAGGGGCGCGCCGCCGACGCGGTCCGCGCGCTGGAGGACCTGCGCGCGCGGCACCCGGCCTTCGAGGCCCGCGTCGAGCCGCTCCTGCGGCTCGCCGAGGCGCGCGTCGCCGCGGGGGACCTCGCCCGCGCGCTCGACGACCTCGAGCGCGCGATCGCGCTCGCCCCCGACGACCCGCGCCCGCGCGTCGCCCACGCCCGGCTCTGCCTCGCCGAGGGCCGGCGCCTGTTCCTGCTCGGCAAGCGGCCCTGGTACCAGCGCGACGACGCCTTCCAGTTCCGCAAGGCCGCGGCGCTCCTCGACCGCGTGGAGTTGGCCCCCCTCGCGGTCGACCCCGCGCTCCGGCGCGACCTCGAGGCCCTCCGCGACGCCCTGCGGCGCGAGCTGTAAAGTCCAGCGCGCCAAGCCGTCGAAAGGACATGCGGGAAGGCGGTGCGCGGATGAGCGAGGGCGGGTGGGGACCCGAGCAGCCCGGGTTGAAGAAGGTCTACTTCATCAAGCGGGCGAAGGCAGGCGAAGAGCTGACGACCCTGCTGAAGAACAAGTTCAAGGCGATCGACGCGATCCGGGACCTGATCTCGTGGTTCGAGGAGGGCCGCGACTTCCTCGTCGGCCTCAACGACTGGACCCCGCCCGACGACGGCGAGCGCGAGCGCAAGGTCGCGATCGGCCCCTGGAGCTCGCCCGCCGAGAACCACCGCAACGTGATCGACGTCGTGGGGAGCATCATCTACTGGCTCGACACGGGGCGCGACTTCGACATCACGTTCACGCCGGCGCCGCGCTTCGACGCCTCGCTGAACTGAGCGCCCCGGGGCCTCGCGCCCCGGGGTCAGCCCTCGCCGTCGCGGGCGAACTCGACGCGCAGGCGCGCCAGCACGAGCGCGACCTGCGGGGCCTGCGGGGCGTCGGGCGCTACGACGAGGTAGCGCTCGAGGTCGGCCATGGCCCCGTCGAGGTCGCCCGTGAGGGCGCGGACGCTGCCCCGCGCGAGGTAGGCCGGCGCGAACTCGGCGTCGATCTCGAGCGCGCGGTCGAAGTCGAGCACGCTCGCCTCGGTCTGCCCCAGGAGCTTCCGCGCGAGGCCGCGGTTGCAGTGGATCGCCGCCACGTCGTCGGCCAGCTCGACCGCGCGGTCGTAGTCGGCGAGCGCGAGGGCGAGCTGCCCCAGCTTCGTGCGGGCGTTGCCGCGGTTGCTCCAGGCCTGGGCGAGCGTCGGGTCGAGCGCGATCGCGCGCGAGTAGTCGTGCACGGCGCCCTGGTGGTCGCCCGTCGCGGCGCGGGCCGCGCCGCGGTTGTTGAGGAGCGCCGCGTCCGCGTCGTCCCCCGCCTCGTCGATCAGGCCGTCGTAGATCGCGACCGCGGCCGCGAAGTTGCCGCGGGCCTGGAGCGTCGACGCGAGCAGGAGCCGGGCGCGCCGGTCGTCGTCCGGGGCGGTCGTCCGACCGCCGGGCGCGTCGTCGTCGCCGAAGTAGGCCCAGCGCGCGCGCCCGTCCGCCGGGTCGGTCCAGCGCAGGACGAGCTTCCACGCGCCCTCGTGCTCGACCCAGAAGGCCTGCCCGAGCGAGGGCGTGGCGAAGCGCTCGACCGGCGCCCCACCGTCGAGGGCGCGGACCTCGCCGCGGTCGTCCACCGCCTGGGCCGCGTCCACCTTGCGCCACACCCGCCGCCGCGCGACCGGCGTCGGGTCTTCGAGGAGGGCAAACGCCTCACCCGGCTCGAGTTCGCCGAACTGTGCCATGGCTCGCACCTCGTACGGGATGGTGCAAAGCCAACCGCATGCCGCCACATAACCTCAATCAAAACAGAAGCGCCGCCCGGGCCTGCACGATTTGGGGCGCCCGGCGGATGAGACCTGCCCCCGGTCGGACAGGAACCCGGTGTCTCCTCGGAGGATCCGCGGCTGGCCGCCCCGCGGTGGAGCCTGGTTCCGGAGCCCCGGAGCCCTACCGGGCGCGGCCCGTCCCGGCCGCGCCCAGGTGCGCGTCACTCAGCGGCGGACGAGCCGGAGCGTGACCTCCTCGCCGCGGCGCCGCACGCCGAGGGCGTGCGCGCCCGGGGCGAGCAGGCGCTCCCGGAGGTCGGCGAGGCTCGCGGGGGGCTTGCCGCCCACGGTCGCGATCACGTCGCCCTCGCGGAGCCCGGCCCGCGCCGCGTCGCCGTCGGGGGCCACGCCCAGGACCACGGCCGCCGGGGCGTCGCCGGGGAGCTTGGCCTCCTCGCGGTCGAAGAACGTGATCGCGCGCGCCACGAGCCCGAGCTCGGGCAGCGACGCGCGCTCCGCGTCGCGCGGGCGCGTGGGCCCCGGCGCGAGCGTGACCTCGACCTTCTGCGTCTTGCCGGCGCGGCGCACGTCGAGGACGACCTTCGTGCCCGACCCGAGGTCCTCGACCAGGTCGTCGAACGACTCGCCCGGGTCGAGGTCGAGCGGGTCGCCGTCGAGCCGCAGGAGCACGTCGCCCGGCTTGAGCCCGGCGACCTTGGCCGGGCCCTCCCAGAGCGCGACGAGCCGCACGCCGACCTCGACGTCGAGCCCCTGCGCCGCGGCGAGCTCCGGCGTGACCACCTCGTGCCGGGCCCCGAGCCAGGCGCGCGCGCGGCGCGCGGTCGCCGCCGGGGTCGCCTCGGTCGGCGGCGACGCGAGCGCGGGCGCGAGGAGCGCGGCGGGGAGCACCCAGCCCGCCCGGCGCTCGGCGAGCGCGTCGGGGCCGAGGAGGTCGCCCGTCGGGCCCTCGCCGGGGAGCGCGCCGAGCAGGCCCACCGGGGTCCCGTCGAGCCGCGTCACGAGGCTCCCGAGCGCGAGCGGCGCGGGCGGCGAGGTGGCCCAGGCCTTCCCCGCGGAGGCCACGCGGGCGTGCTCCGCGGTCGGGGCGCGGTCCGCGCGCGCCGACGCGAGCCGCAGGAGCGCGAGCGGCTCCCCCACGCTCGGGGCGTGGGCCGCCAGCGTCACCGGCGCGAGCCCTGCGCGCCCGGACGCGCCGACCCGCACGAAGGCGAGCCCGAGCGTCACGTCGCGCCCGACCCACTCGGCGTCGCGGACCTGCCCGTCGGCCCCGGCCACGACGACCCGCAGCACGTCGAGGCGCGGCCGCGCGCCGAGCAGCGCGTAGGCCTCGCCCGCCGGGTCGAGCGCGAGGAGCGGGACCGCGACGAGGCCGTCCGCGCCGACGACGACGCCCGGCGCGGACACGTCGTGCGTGCGGCGCGCCCCGCGCCCGAGCCCGGGGAGCCCCTCGACCCCGACCGAGACGGTCGCCTCGACGCGCACGAGCGCGGCGCGGTGCCGCTCGAGCGCGGCCGCGAGCGCGTCCCCCGTCGCGTCGGCCCGGACCGGACCGGCGGCCGCGAGCAGCGCCGCCGCCCCGACGACGCCCGCGATCCCCGGCCTGCTCGGCGCCCCGCGGCGCCTCCCCGTCGAGCCCACGCGCCCCTCCTCCGCCCCGTCGGGCCGGCCTGGCGAGCGTCGGCGCGCTCGCGCGCGCAGACGTTAGCACGACCGACCCGTGCGCCCGCCCGCGCGGGTCCGGCGCGGCCTGGCCGCGGTCGGCGCCCCGCGGCGAGCGCCCGTCAGGACCGGCGGCGCCAGCCGTCGAGCGGCGAGGGCAGCTCCTCGACCTCGCGCGGCGCGACCTCGAGCGTGACGGCGTGCCGGTAGGTGAGCGCCGCGTCGCGCGTCCGCGCGAACGACGCGGCCACCGCCTCGAGGCTCTCCGGCACGACCCCCTCGTGGGCGACCCGCCCGTCGACGACGACGGTCACCGGCCCCGTCGGGTCGACGAGGGCCGGGTCGAGGAACACCGTGAGGCGGGTCACCCCGCGCGTCTCGACCCCGATCCGCCCCGCGCGCGCGGTCGCCGAGACCCAGGCCGTGTTGCCCGCGTGCGCGTCGACGCGGACCCAGTAGGCGCCGCCGTGGTAGGCCCCGACCACGCGGTGGACGACGCGCGCCGGGTGGGGGTCGCGCCGGCGCGCGTCGATCCAGCGCGCGAGCGCCCGCGCGACCTCGCCCTCGGGCTCGAGCACGTCGGGGAGCATGTGCCGCCCGTCCTTCAGCTCGACGTAGGTGTGCGCGATCCCGCGCGCCTCGAGGTCCCTCCGCGTCCAGCGGTCGAAGAACACGGGGACCACCGTGTCGCGCGCGCCGTGGACGAAGAACGCGGGCACCATGGCCGCGTTGTCGAGCAGCGCCCGGGACAGCTCGTCGCGCTGCAGGAAGTACTCGCCGCGCGAGATCCCGCCCGCGAGCGGCGCGAGCCCGGCGAAGCGGTCGTGGTAGCGGAGGCCCAGGTTCCAGGCGCCGAACCCGCCCATGCTGTAGCCCGCGAGCACGACGCGGTCGTCGTCGACGGGGTAGCGGCGGCGCACCCACTCGAGCGCGAGCAGCGGGAAGGCGTCCTCGCGGTAGCTCCACCAGTTCGGGAACTGCCGCGCGACCGGGAGCGGACGGCCGCGCGCGCCGCGCAGGTCCTCGAAGTCCAGCTCGTCGGGGGTCCTGAGCGCCGAGGGCGCCACGAGGATCGTGTGCGGCGGCAGGAGCCCGCGCCCCGGCCCCAGCACCTGTCGCGCGTCCCCCCCGGCGCCGTGGAGCACGATCAGCACGCGGTAGCGACCGTCCGGCCCGGGGCCGTCGGGCGGGAGCACGACGCGCGCGGTGGTCCTGCGCCCGAGGTCGTCCTCGAGCGGGACCTCCGGGTCGCCCGCGGGCGCCGGGAGGAGCGGGAGCCCCGCGAGCGCCGCGTGGGCCGCCTCGGGCGTGACGCCACCCGCCTGCCAGCGCGCGGCGGCCTCGGCGGGGCGCAGAGCGCCGTCGCGCAGCGCCTCGGCCGGCGGCAGCGCCGCCTCGTGGGCGAGGCCCGGGGCGAGGAGGAGGAGGGGGGCGCAGAGGGCGACGGGGGAGACCAGGCTCCGCATGGGCAGCCTCCGGGGGGTCTCGACGATACGGGCGCGGACGCTCCGGCGTTGGCGGCCGGCGTCACCCCGCGGGGTCGTCAGCTCTTCGGGAGCTTGCCCTGGTTCACGGTCCCGCGGATCGTGACGCGCTGGATCACGAGGAGCATGTCGCGCAGGAGGATCCCGACCCGGCCGTCGAGGTCCTCCGCGAGCTTGTTGCTCGAGCCGCGCTTGGCCCGGTTCACCTCGGCCGCGAGCTCGCCCGACTGCGCGGACAGGCGCACGGTCACGGTGCGCCCGCCGGCCCACGGGTCGCGGTCCTCCTCGGCCCCGTCGAGCGCGCTGAACCCGCGCCCCGAGCCCTTCACGAGCTTCGTCCCGAAGCTGGCGCCGCCCTTGCCGAGCAGGAACACGAGCTGGGCGCGGGTCGAGCTCCGCACGACGCGCCCCTCGAAGGTCGCCTCGTAGTCGCCCGACAGCTCGAGCACGTGGAGCGCGACCCCGGTCTTGCTCGAGCCGGCGCCGAGCGAGAGGAACTGCCCGCGGCCCGCGCGGGCCGGGTTCGGGCGGTTGCCGCGCGCGTTCGCCCCCTCCTCGACGCGGTCGAGCCCCTCGAGCTGCCAGTCGAGCAGCTCGCCCTCCTCGCGGAACTGGTAGACGAGCTCGACCGTGCCGTCCTCGGCGCAGTAGCGCGGCGGGACGTGGAGGCGCTCGGCCAGCTTCCGCGCGACCTCGGAGGTCGTGTCGACCTTGCGCCCGCGCTTGGGCCCCATGGGGTCCTCGTCGCCGTCGCCGGCCCCTCCGGGGCCGCCGCGGCC
This sequence comes from Planctomycetota bacterium, assembly GCA_024711205.1. Taxonomy (GTDB): domain Bacteria; phylum Planctomycetota; class J058; order J058; family J058; genus JANJTH01. The sequence continues at coordinate 6,591 of JANJTH010000587.1, forward strand.
GGGGCGCCCTGGCCGGCCCGGCCGACCGCCCGGGGCTGGCCCTGCGCCCGGGTCGCCAGCCGGCGGGTCGCCGGCAGGGGGGTCGCCAGCGGGCGGGGGATCGCCGGCCGGGGGATCGCCAGCAGGCGGCTGGCCCCCGGGCTCCTGCGCAGGGGGAGGCCCGTCCTGCGCGGGCGCCGGGAGGTCGAGGCCGACGACGAGGCCGGCCGAGAGCGAGACGACGAGGGCCAGCGGGACCTTGCGGCGGGTCATGCGCGCTCCGATTCGAGGGCCGAGCGGCCGGGATTTGCAGGTGACAACGCGCCGAAGGCCCCGCGGTTTCGCTCCTGAGGGATCCGCTCCGCGCGCGGCCCATGTTCGTCGCGACCGCCCGGGAGCAGTAGGGGGGCGTCGCGGGCCCCTCGGGGCGCGCCCCCCGTAGAATCCCGGGCCCCTCGGGAGGCCCCCATGCGCATCGCCGCCCCGCTCGCCGCCTTCGCCGTCGCCCTGGTCCTCGGGGCCGCAGGCTGCCCGCCTGCCCCGTCGGCGCCAGGGGCCCAGCCCTCGGGTGGGGTCGAGGTCACGGACCCCGGCCAGGACCTGACGAGGTCGCTCCGCGACCAGGCCCCGAGCGACGGCGAGCCGCGCCGGGGTGGGACGTTCGTGTTCGGGCGCGGGGCCGACGCCGTGAGCCTCGACCCGGCCGACGTGACCGACGGCGAGTCGGTCAAGGTCGTCACGAACGTGTTCGACGGGCTCGTGGTCTACAAGCCGGGCACGACCGAGGTCGAGCCGTGCCTCGCGACCTCGTGGACGCAGTCCGACGACGGGCTCACCTGGACGTTCGAGCTGCGCGAGGGCGTGACGTTCCACGACGGGACGCCGCTCGACGCGGCCGCGGTCGCGTTCAGCTTCGAGCGGCAGCGCGACCCCGCGCACCCGTTCCACCAGGGCGAGTTCGTCTACTGGCACGACCAGTTCAGCTTCGTCACGAAGGTCGAGGCCGCGGGCCCGCGCACGGTCGTGTTCCGGCTCGACCGCCCGTTCGTCCCGTTCCTCACGAGCCTCGCCATGTTCACGGCGTCGATCGTGTCCCCCGCGGCCTTCGAGCAGGCGCGCGCCGCGGGCAAGGACCCCGCGCACCACCCCGTCGGCACGGGGCCGTTCCGGTTCGTCGAGTGGCGGCGCGGCGAGGCCGTCGTGCTCGAGGCGTTCGACGGCCACTGGGCCGGGCGGCCGCATGTCGACCGGCTCGTGTTCCGCGTCGTCCCCGACAACAACACGCGCCTGGCGCTCCTCCGCAAGGGGGAGCTCCAGGCCATGGACGGCGTGAACCTGGCCGACGTGGCGCAGGTCGTGGCCGAGCCCGGGGTCACCGTGCTCGGGCAGCCGGGCATGAACGTGGCCTACCTGGCGCTCAACTGCCAGAAGGCGCCGTTCACCGACGCGCGCGTGCGCCGCGCGGTCGCGCTCGCGCTCGACCGCGAGCGGATCGCGCGCAGCCTCTACTACGGGCTCGCGACCCCGGCCCGGAACCCCATGCCGCCGACCGTGTGGGGCCACGCCGACGGCGTGGCGCTCCCGGCGCCCGACCGCGAGGCGGCGAAGGCGCTCCTCGCCGAGGCCGGGTTCGCGCAGGGGCTCGACACCGAGCTGTGGACCATGACGAACCCGCGCCCCTACATGCCGCAGCCCGACAAGCTCGCGCAGTACGTGAAGGCCGCGCTCGCGCAGGTGGGGGTCCGCGTCACGATCGTGCCCAAGGAGTGGGCGAGCTACCTGCAGGAGGTCCAGAGCGGCGAGCACCCCATGTGCTTCCTGGGCTGGACGGGCGACACGGGCGACCCCGACAACTTCCTCTACGTGCTGCTCGACCGCGAGAACACGAAGAAGGGCTCGGCGAGCAACTACAGCTTCTACACGGGCGAGGCCGTGCACGAGGCGCTCGTCGCCGCGCGCGTCGAGCGCGACCCCGCGGCGCGCGCGGCGCTCTACGCGAAGGCGCAGGAGCAGATCGCCGCGGACGTGCCCATGGTCCCGCTCGTGCACACGACGCAGGTCGCGCTGCTCGGCCCCAGGGTCCGCGGCTACCGGCTCTACCCCACGGGCGACGTGCGGCTGCGCGGCACCTGGCTGGCGGAGTAGCCGGGGCGGGCGCCGGGGCCTCGCCGCGTGGACCTGCCGCGCTACCTCGTGCGCCGGAGCCTGGCCGCCGTGCCGGTGCTCCTCGGCGTGGCCGTGCTCGTGTTCGCGCTCGTGCGCGCGATCCCGGGCGATCCCGCCCGGAACATCGCGGGCGAGCGGGCCTCGCCGGCGCTGCTCGAGGAGATCCGCCGCACGCACGGGCTCGACCGCCCGGTGCCCGTGCAGTTCGCGCGCTGGGCCGGGCGGCTCGCGCAGGGCGACCTGGGCACGTCGATCCAGACGAGCGCGCCGGTGACCGAGGAGATCGCGCGGCGCTTCCCGGCCACGATCGAGCTGACGGTCGCCGCGGTGCTCCTCGCGACGCTCCTCGGGGTCGCGCTCGGGATCGTCGCCAGCCTGCGGCCGGGCGGCTGGCTCGACCTGGGCGGCATGACCGTCGCGCTCCTCGGCGTGTCGGTGCCCGTGTTCTGCCTGGGCTACCTCCTGATCGTGCTCGTGGGCGACGCGCTGCCGTTCGCGGGCCGGCTCGACGAGGACGTGCGACGGGCCTTCGCCCCGCGCACGGGCTTCTACCTGTGCGAGGCGGTCCTGCGCGGCGAGTGGGCGGCGGCGAGGAGCGCGCTCCTGCACCTGACGCTGCCGGCGCTCGCGCTCGCGTCGGTGCCCATGGGCGTCGTCGCGCGGATCACGCGCGCGGCCATGCTCGAGGTGCTCGGGCAGGACTTCGTGCGGACGGCCCGGGCCAAGGGCCTGAGCGAGCGCGCGGTCGTCCTGCGCCACGCGCTGAGGACGGCGCTGATCCCGATCGTGACCGTGCTCGGCGTGCAGACGGGGTACCTGCTCGGCGGGGCGGTGTTGACCGAGACCGTGTTCGCCTGGCCGGGCATGGGCGAGTTCGTCGTCAAGGCGATCGGCGAGCGCGACTACCCGACGATCCAGGGCGGGGTGCTGTTGTTCGCCACGACCTTCGTCGTGGCGAACCTGGTGGTGGACGTGGCGTACGCGTGGCTCGACCCGCGGGTGCGGCTGCAATGAGCGGGGGGGCGGAGAGCCCGGTGGGCCCGGAGGGGGCGGAGGGCCCGGTGGGCCCGGAGAACCCGGAGAGCTCCGGGGTGGGCGGCGGCGGGGAAGAGAAGAGGGAAGAGGGGGAAGAGAAGAGGGAGGGCAAGGGCAAGGGCAAGGGCAAGGGCAAGGGAGGAGACGGGAGCGGGTCGCACGACCGCGGGAACGGGAACGGGAACGGGAACGGGAACGGGAACGGGAACGGGAACGGGAACGGGAACGGGAACGGGAACGGGAACGGGAACGGGAAGAGCTCCGCGGGGGAGCGGGGCGGGTCGGACGGTCGGGCGCCGGGGAGCCGGGTGTGGCGCCGGCTGCGGGCGCACTGGGGGGTGCGGGTCGGGGTCGCGATCGCGCTCGCGTGGGTCGTGCTCGCGGCGCTCGCGACGCCCTTGAGCGGGTTCCACCCGGACCGCTTCGACGCCGACCTCGCGCTCGACTACCAGACGGTCCCGCCGTTCTGGCTGCGGGCGTGGGCGCCGCCGCCGGGGGTAGAGCCGGCGCGGTTCCTGCTCGGGACGGACGACCTGGGCAAGGACGTGTTCGGGCTCGTGCTCCACGGGGCGCGCCGCTCGCTCGTGATCGGGCTCGTGGCGGTCGGGATCTCGCTCCTGCTCGGCGTGCCGCTCGGGCTGCTCGCGGGCTACTTCGGCGGGCGCGCGGACCAGGCGATCATGCGCGCGCTCGACGTCGTCATGGCGTTCCCGACGATCCTCCTCGCGATCTGCATCGTCGCCGTGCTCGGGCAGTCGCTCGTGAACCTCATGGTCGCGGTCGGCCTGGTCGGGGTCCCCCTGATCACGCGCCAGCTCCGCGCGCAGGTCCTCGTCGTGCGCGAGCTCGACTACGTGCAGGCCGCGCGCGCGCTCGGGCTCGGGCACGCGCGGATCCTCGCCCGGCACGTGCTCCCCAACTGCCTGGGCCCGATCGTCGTGCTCGCGACGCTCGGCACGGCGACGGCGATCCTCGAGACGGCCGGGCTCGGCTTCGTCGGCCTCGGCCCCGAGGCGGGCACCCCCGAGTGGGGCCTCATGATCGCCGAGAACCGCGGCCTGATCCGCCGCGCCCCCTGGGCCGTCCTCGCGCCCGGCCTCGCGATCGTCAGCCTCGTGCTCGGCCTCAACCTGCTCGGCGACGGCCTCCGCGACGTCCTCGACCCCCGCCAGCGCGTCGGCGGCAAGGCCCGCCCGGCCGGGTGAGGCGCGACGAGTGCGTCATGACGCGCGCCCGGCTGTTGCACAACGCACGTAAGCGCTTGTCTTCGCGAGCGCGACCTCCTGTGCGGATCGCCTCAAAACGCGCGCCCGGCTGTCGCGTGACGATCGTAAACTCCATGGCGTCGATTGCCAGGTTGGTAGGGCGACGTTGGAGGACGGCGTGTCCATCACGGGAGCCCAGCTCGTGGCAGAGGGACGCGCCCTGGCCCGGCCGTGCGCGTGGCTCGCGCCCGCGCGGGGGGCCGATCAGGCTGTCGGTGCCTGGGGCGGAGACCCCGAGGGCCCCCTTCAGCCGATCCTCACGCTCTTCGGCGCGTGCTCTACCTTCCTCGAGCGGGGCGAGGACCTCCGGTTGGAGGTCGCCTCTGGCTCGGCCCGAGCTCGTCGCCTGGTGCCGGGAGTCGCGTCGCCGAAGGGCTCCGTCGCGCTCGGCGCGCGGCTCGAGCGGTGCTTGCCGCCGATCGACGAGGTCTTCCGCTTCGGGTCCGAACACGTCGGACGCTGGCTCAACGACCTCGGCTGGCGTCGTGATTGCCGCTACAACGACAACTTTCCGGACCGCGACGCCGCCGAAGCCTACCTCCGGGAGTGGGAGGAGAGCCATCCGCTCTACAGCTCCGAGTGCTGGGCCATGGTGGGGGGCTGGCCGTTCCCCTGGCCCGAGGACGACGTCACTCGGGCCCCAGACGAGTTCGTCGCCATGACGATCCGCGACGCGGAGCCGTGGATCGAGCTCTGGTGTCCGCGAGGAGCGGCCCCTGAGGCCGTCGAGCGCGTGACCTGAGCGTTGATCCCCTCCGCCCTGGCGATCGGGCGTGGCTTCCTCGCGAGCGGCGGCGAGCGCCTCTCCTCGGCCTGCCGCCGGGACGACCCTTCGCACGAGGAGCGCGAGGCGGAGGCCATTGGCGCGTAGCCCGGGACGCCGATCCCTCAGCGCCGGGGTCGGCGAAGTCCTGGGGCGAGCTCTCGACGCTCCGCCTGCGCCCCGCGACGCCCCCTTCCAGCGCGTCGGCAGCAAGGCCCGCCCGGCGGGCTGAGGCGCGGCAAGTGCGTCATAACGCGCGCTCGGCTGTTGCATAACGCGCGTAAGCGCTTGTCTTCGCGAGCGCGACCTCCTGCGCGGTTCGCCTCATAACGCGCACGAAGGTGTCGCATAACGCGCATAAACCCAATGATCTTCATGGCGAGGCTCGATCGCCCCTGCGTCCTCGAGCGCCCGCCTGCGTTCGTCAGAGCCGGGGCCCTGGCCGGTAGCGAGTCGCCTTGCGTGCGCCCTCGAGCACGAGCTTCCCTTCGTCGACGAGCCTGCGGAGCTCTCGCGTCGCGACGTGACGGGTCACCTCGAACAGCGCGCGGAACTGAGCGTTCGAGAGCGCAGGCTCGACCGCGAAGTGGTCGCGCAGCGCCTGAAGGCGAGCGTCCACCCCGGCGTCACCTGCGCCTGGCCGGACGGCGACGTAGGACGTACCCCGTCCGCCCTTCCCCTGGCGCGTGACCACGCCCCGGCTGAGCAGGTCCTGGATCTCGCGATAGGCCTGGTCGCGGTCGAGCCCATTGAGCTTCCGGTAGTCCTCGTTCGTGAAGCCCGTCGGGTGAAGGAGGAGCGCGCGCTTTTGCGAGGTGCTGACGCCGAGCGCGTCGACCGCGCGCTTCCACGCGGTGCTCGGGCCCTCGAACGCGGGCTCGTTGCGTAGGACGACCCGGAAGGTCGCGGCCTCGACCTCGAGCTCCGGGTCGCGCAGGAGCGAGGCGTGCATCTCCTCGAACATGCGCGGGATCCCCTCCCCCTCCTCGCGCATGACGCCGGCCTCCGCCAGGACGCGGACGATCAACGGGTTCCTGCTCGCGTGGACGCGCTGCCGGGCGCGTAGCCGGTCGAGCGTCACCGGGGCCACCGGGTCGCCGGGGCTCTCGATCTCCAGCCGGTCGTCGAAGAACCACACCTCGACCTCGCGCCCGGCGTCGAGGTAGTCGCGGTGGGCGACCGCGTTCACGATCGCCTCCTGCCAGGCGAAGGTCGGGTACTCCGGCGTCTCGCGGAAGAACAGGTCGTGGAGCCGCTCGGAGCGCCGGATCTGGGCCGAGGCGAACCGGTGCGCCTCGGGGACGAGCGCCGCGATCGGGAGCTCGAGCCGCCCGAGCTGCGTCACGTTGCGCCGCGGGCCGTGCTCGCGGACCGTGCCCGCGACGCGGAAGAACCGCACGCCCATGCGCGCGTGCCAGCGCGCCAGGGGCGGCCGCCCGAACAGGAGCAGCGCGGCGTTCGTGATCGCCGGGGCGCGGCCCCGCGGGACCACCAGCCCGTAGGCCTCGAGGAGCGCCTCGACCGGCTCGCCGCCCCGGGCGGTGTGGCGGAGCGTCGCGCGCGCGAGCTCGAGGTCGAGGTCGGCGAGGGTCGCGTCGGTCCGGAGGCGCTGCTCGAAGCCGACCCGGCGGTACGCCTCCTTGCGCGCGTTGATCACCTCCTGGGGCTCACGGAGCACCCGATCTGCGACGCGGTAAGGGAAGCCGTTGCCTTCGACCATGACGGCCTCGACCGACATGGGGACCTCGAACACGAGGAGCTCGTGCACGTCGACGCGAGAGCGCTGGACGTCGACGGTCAGCGCCGGGCGAAGCCGCGCGTCGACGACCTCGAGGAACCCGCGGATCGCCTCCTCCCGGTAGCCGTGGCCGGAGGGGGTGCCGTCGTCGTCGACCCCCAGGACCAACGTCCCGCCGTCCGCATTCGCGAAGGCCGCGACGTGCTCGGCGATCAGGTCGCGGACCTGACGCCGTTCGAGCACCTTGGGCGGCGTCGTCCGCCGGTCCCACAGCGACTTGAAGTCGAGGAACTGGCCCTCGGGGCGCTGGAGCAGGACCCGCAGCCCGGCCTCGTCATAGATCGTCCGCTCGCGGACCGGCACGTCAGCGCCTCCTGGAGCAGGGAGCGGACGGATCCCTGCGGACCCGCCCACGCCCTGCGGCCGCGCGCTTCACGGGTGGGCGCGGGGGGACCTGTCGCTGTGGCGCCACGCTAACCCTCACGCTCCTCCTGGGCGATCGCACGCGAGAGGTCGTCGTTCAGGTGGTCGAGCCGCTCGTCGAGCCAACGGCGTACGATCGGGTCGCTCTCGGCGTCCCGCCAGCCTGTCACGCGCTCGAGCTCGCCGCGGTAGCGAACGGACCAGGAGCCGACGCAGCCCATGCTCGAGAAGCGACAGTGAAGCTCCCGCGCGACGCGCTCGTGTCGGGCGTAGCGCACGAGCAGCTCCCGGGTCAACGCCCCAGGCTCGCCCGAAAGCGACTTGTGGACGAGATTGGTGAGCAGCGTCGCCCGTTCGGCCGGCGCTTCGTCGACCCAGCGCCAGAGGTCGCCGCGCGGGATGAGGTGCAGGAGGCCAGGATCGCGGTCCAGTAGGTCCGGCTCGGCCCCTGCGACCCGGCGCAGGAGCGCGTTGCCGGTCGTCGGGTCTCCCAGGAAGGGCACGAGCCGCTGCCATGCTGGCGCGGGCATGGAACGAAGCGTCCCTCGGAGCACTTCCGTGACCGCCGAGGACGCTGTCTGGCACGGATCGTTTCCAAGCTCGCGCTTGCAGAGCAAGGCGAACAGGTCGAGCGCGTCGTCGGGGAAGTGTTTGCGCTGGGCCGCGGCAAGATCCACCCAGTCGAGATCGGTCAACGCGCCACGCGCTTCCGCGCTCGGGATGGCATGAGCGAGGACGCGCCTCGTGAGCTCACTCGGCAGGCTCTCCGCGCCGTCGGCCTGATCCCCGCGTCTCCCACCCTGGCGCAGCCCAAACCGAATGGAGTACAGCCGAACGGAGATTGCAGGCGCGCCAGACTCCTCTGCTTCGAGGAGCGCCACGAGCCACCCCTCGAACGCGGCCCAGGGAAGCGACTGGACCTGCTCGGACGCCCAGCCCCAGTGGCCAAGGCTAGTCACGCACACGCCGCCCGAGCGGATCAGCTCGAGGACGAGCCGAGCCGCTCGATCGCCGAGCCGGCCCGAACGCCGGATCAACTCGGGGATCCAGGCCTGACGAGCCGGGGACTCGCGCAGTCCGTCGAGCGCGCTCTCCCAGCCGGGAACGTCACGCTCGTACTGCGCGCGGAAGAGCCCGGCGAGGAAGCAGAGGCTGGGACGCTCGGTCGTCACTTCCTGGGCCAGGATCGTGGGCTCGAGCAGATCGAGTCCGCCCGGGAGCCGGCCCAGCTCGATCCCGAAGACCATGGCTCGCTCCGCAGCCTTCGTGACGAGCCAGGGGATCAGACCGTTCAGGAGCTGGCGGTCAGCCAGGCAATCGGTCGCGAGCTCGGCAAGCAGTGCGCGCGTGGGGGACCCGTCCTCCCACCAGGCCGGATCTCGCAGTTCATCCACCCCGAGGTTCCACCCGACGTGCCTGTGGACGCGCTCGCGGAGCGAGGTCCCGACGATCCGGTCGTGCAGCGCGCGAAGGCGCGCCCGATCCGACGCGTCGTCCGGCGCGGCCAGCCTGCGCCGTGCGTCGATCGATGACTCGAGCACGTCGAGGGCGACCTCGACGATCGCGCGCTGGTTCGCGTCGTCCAAGGCGAGCTCCTCGAACATCTCGAGCACGGACGCGCCGAGGAACGAGCCGAGGAAGGCCGCGCCGGCGTCGACCAGGACCTTCGCCGCCTGGGCGCGGGGCTCGCCGACGTAGCCGCGCCAGGCGCTGCGCAGCAGCTCCCATACGGCCCTGTAGGCGTCGTAGAGCTCGCCGTAGGTGGCTGGTGTCCATGGCTCCGAACGGGACAGGCCGCGCCACTCGGCACCGAGAATCCGAGACCCGCCCCGATGGTTCAGGGCGACTTGACACGCCCGCAGCCCGAGGTCCTGGTCGACCGGACACGAGGACCCGAGGAGCTCGCGAAGCAACGGGAGACGCTCCTCCGGCGGCGCCTCGGTCGGTGCCACGTGGCCATAGGCCAAGGAGAACAAGCCCGTGAACACCCCGCTCGCGTTGTTGTCGCAGGTCTCGCTCTCGTTCCTCGCGAGGAGGAGCAGGAGCCTCGCGGCGGGCAAGAAGAGCGAGCGGATCATGACGAGCTTCTCGAGCGTGAAGACCACCTGTCTCCGGCCCGGCCCGAACGCGCGGATCGCACCTTCGTTCCACCGGCCCACGGTACGCTCGAGGAACGCCATGGCCGCCTCGGGGCAGGCCTCGGCGAGGGCCGAGAACAGATGCACGCGGTCACCGGCGCGGAGCGTCTCTTCGCCCAGAACACGCCCGTCCGAGAGGAGCTCCCTCGCGCGGGCCTGTGCGGCGGGCGCAGAGCCGCCGTAGCGCCACATGTCCGCGAACCATGCCGGCAAGGCGCCGGGCAGGCGCAGGAACGCGTCCGCGGAGAACGTGGAGGCGTAGTCCTCCCACCAGGCGCGCCAGAGCCAGACGTGAAGCGCGCGCGGGACGATCCGGAGCGTGGACTTCCCCTGGAGGACTCGCCGCCGCCTCAGGCCCTCCACGACTTCTGCGAAGGCTGCGTCCGTGATCGCCGGGTCAGCCGCCGCGACGAGCCGGACGAGCGCCGCTCGCTCGACCTCGCCGTGGCCCGTGTAGCCGAAGCGGTGGAAGAGGGCGACGAACTTCAGGATCAGCCAGCGACGCCTAGCCAGCTCCGACTCGGGGTCGTCGGTTCCAACGACGAAGCGCTCCCACACGTTCGTGTGCGTGGGCGGCGCGAGCACGTCCTCGGGGTGGCTCCGCAGGTTCTCGCCGATCACGTGCGCCACGCGCGGCGTGCCGTCGCAAAGCTCGGCCCAGCGGTAGGCGTCGCGCGCGCCGTACTCGCCCAGGATCGCCTCGATCTGCGCCTTCGGGAGCCGCGGCATGTCCAGGCGGTGCGTCGCCGGGTCATGCCCTCGGTCGGGGTCGTGGCACATGGTGACGAGGCGAATCCGGTCCGTGTGGGCACGCAGCCGGTTCCAGATCGTCGCGAGCTCGGCCTCGTCGCAGTCGTCGACGACGAGGATCGCGCGCAGCTCCACGTCGGCCCTGAGGTGGTCGCGAAGGAAGGCGCCCGCGCGGAGCTCCTCCGCGTGCTCCGCGTACAGCACCTGACCCGCGAGCGCCGGCGCCCGTCGAAGCGCCTCGAGCACCGTCCGGGTCTTGCCGAGCCCCGGCTCCCCCACGACGCGCACGTGGCGCGCACCACCCTCGAGCAGACGGACCAGGTCGTCCATGAGGCGCTGCTGCTCGTCGCTCGGCAGGAACGACGTCTGCATGTCGGCGTGTCGAGCCCAATCCTCGATCGATTCGAGGCCGAGGTCGGACCTGCCCGTGAGCCCGAGGCAGATCGCCGGGTAGGGGCGCGCGAACCCCGCGAGCTGGCCAGCGCCCCAGACCTCGACACGGGGCTGCTCGTAGCCACTCGCGCCGAGGAGCTCCGTCAGGTGTCCTTCGGCGTCGGTACGGCGCCGCGGGGTCAGGTCGTGTCCGAGGCACACGACGACGTACCGGCCTCCAGCGTCGAGGCAGCGCCGGATCGCGGGCTTCAGGGCCTCGCGCGAGGGAACCCTGGCCCGGGGGCATAGCTCCTGCTGCAGCGCGCTTCGCTGCCACGGCTTGAAGCCAGAGCCGCCCTTGAGCTGGTAGGCGGTCTCGCCGGCGATCAGTGCGCCCGGGGCGAACGGGAGCTCCGACTCGACCGACGCGTCGACCCCGCCGTCGGGGACGTCGACGGTCGCGTTGATCGTGATCGCTCCCTGGGCCACGCCGAGCCGGAACGCCTCTGCTTGCAGGAGGCGCTCGAATGCGGCGACCGCGTCAGCGCCGACAAGTGGAGTGAAGGCGTTCGCGCCGACCTCGAAGAACGAGGGGCGTGGGCGCGTCGCGGAGCCGGGAGCGCCCGAAGAGGTGTTCCGAGCTGGGCGACCGCCCCCACGACCCTTGGCGACCGCTTCCGAGCCTCGTGCGATTGCACGACGCCCTTCCGGCAAGCGGGACTTCGAGGGGCTCATCCTGGCTCTCATCTTGGCTGTCGTGGGCACGAACGCAGCCCGGGCAAGCTGCCATCGCCCGAGGGCGACGGCCAAGTCTAGAGGGGAGGACCGACAACCCCCGGCGGAGGCCATCGCCCCCAGCGACACGACCGCCCGCGGCGGCCCGGGTGAGCGGTCTCGTCGCGATCGAGCGCGCCCGCGCAGCCGACGCACCAGGCGCGACGCGCCGGGCGGCTATGCGCGCTCGAGCACGAGCAGGCGCCCGTCCGTGTTGATCAGGGGCCGCCCGCACGGGGCGCTCGACAGGACCTGGGGCCAGCGGCGGTGCCCGAACACGAGCGGCGCGCGGCCGGGGGCGCCGGCGAGGGCCTCGCGCACGTGGGCCGCGCCGCGCCAACCGCGCGCGGGGTCGTCGGGGCCTTCGTGGGCGACGACCAGGTCGGGGCGAGCGGCGTGGGCCTGCGCGAGGCGCGTCGCCATGTCCTCGGGCCAGCGGCGCGCGGGTCGGGTCGGGTCGCCCGCGATCCCGCCCACGCCGGCGAGTCGCAGCCCGTCCAGGTCGACCACGTGGTCACCGTCCGTGCCTCCGGCGGCGGCCGGGTCGAGCAAGTGGACGCCTGGCTCCCGGGCGAACCGGGCGACCTCGTGCGGCGCGCCGAAGGCGTCGTGGTTGCCGGCGACGCCCGCCACCCAGCGGAAGCGGCGGGCGAAGGCGCGCCACACGGGCCGCACGTCGCCGCGACCCCCTCGGCGGCCGCAGTCGGGCTCGCTCCACAGGTCACCCGCCAGGACGACGCCTGTGCGCCCGGGCGGGGGAAGGACGCCCGCGTCGCCCAGGTCCGCCAGGAGGTCGGCCGCGGCCTCGCCCGTGAGCCGGGTCCCGTCGCTCTGCACCACGATCGACTGGAGATCCGACCCGAGGACGAGCGCGCCGAGCGCGCGCGGGAGGCCCGCGACGCGCCCGAGGAGCACGGGCACCTCGACCTCCTCGGGGCCTGTGCGGCCAGGTCCGGCGTTCAGCGCTCGCAGGACGAACGCCGGGGTGGACTCGACCTCGACGACATCCAGCATGCCCGACTCCGCCGCGCGTAGGCCGCGCGACCGCAGAGGACGCGCAGCGGGGGGCCTGGCAGTCACGGTCCGAGAGCGGGGGACGAGGCCCGTCCGGCCCGACCCGGCCGCCCCTGCCATGGGGGCCCGCCCTACCTCCCAGGCAAGGCCCGACGCTCGGGTGGGCAGGACACCTCGGCCAACAGGGCCGAGGGAGCAGGGTCGGAAGGCCCACTGACACGCCCGCGAGGCGAGTCCGAGGGGGGTCCATGTCTTTGAGAACGGACCTACGCGAGGGGGTCCATGTCTTTGAGAATCGTCAACCACGCCGGCGCGCGCGGCCGAGGACGACGTGGCGCCGCACCGCGGGCAGTCGCCGGCCGAGCGGCTGCGGGACGTGATCGCGCTGTGCGCGCTGGCCGCGGCGCAGCTCGCCGGCCGGCCGGATCGAGATCGGATCGTGCACGACGTCGAGCCGCCGCACCCGAGCTACGCCGAGCTGGTCCGGCGCCTCCGCGCGCAGCGGGCCGGGTGAGCGACGCCAGCGCCGCGCGCGTCGCGATCGAGCTCGTGCAGGGCCTGCGCGCCGCCGGGCTCCCGAGCGCGATCGGCGGGGCGATCGCGCTCGGGGTCTGGTCGGCGCCGCGCGCGACGAAGGACGCGGACCTGAACGTGTTCGTGCGCGAGGAGCGGTTCCCCGAGGTCTTCGCAGCGCTCGAGTCGGCCGGCTGCGCGGGGCCCATGGGCCAGCCCTGGACGCCCACGCTGCGCGGCGAGTTCCTCCGGCGCGCGCGGGAGGGCGAGGTGGCGGTCGCCTGGAGGGACGGCTTCCGGGTCGACGAGTTCCTCCCCTCGATCCCCTTCTACGCCGCGGCCGAGGCGACCGTGCGCGAGGTGAACCTCGACGGCGCGCGCGTCCCCGTCCTCTCGCCCGAGGCCCTGGCCGTGTTCAAGCTCCTGTTCTTCCGCGACAAGGACCTGGTCGACCTGCGACGGCTCGTCGCCCTCCAGGGCCCGGCGCTCGACGCCGCCTGGGTGCGCGGCCATCTGGTCGGCATGGTGGGGCCCGACGACCACCGCGTGCACGCCTGGGACGAGATCGTGGCCTCCCGGGTGCCGCCGACCGACGGGGGCTGAGGCCCTGGAGGCCTGCGAGCGGGAACCGACCCGCCCTCGGGCCGGCGGCCGGCTCGCGGAGGCGGAGGCGCACGCCTCGCGGCGCCGGCGACGGGCTCGACGCACCCGCGCGCGCTGCCCGCGGGCCGAGCGCAGATTGCCAGGGGCTCGGCGGCCGACTACCGTCGCAGCCCCGGGGGTGCTCCCATGCAGCGCGCGACGTCCTTGGCGGCCGTTGCCCTTTCGGTCGTCCTCCACTCGGTCGCCGCCGCGCAGGACGGCAACCCGCTCGACGGAGAGCGTGAGCCCGCCGCGCGCGAGGGGTCGCGCCCGGCCTGGGCCGGGGTGTTCCTCGACCGGGGCGCGCAGCGGCTGCTCCTGCTCTCGCCCCGGGGCGAGGCCGAGGTCGAAGGGCTCCTGCTCGTCGTGCGCGGGCGCGAGGTGTGGGAGGTCGAGGGGCGCGTCGAGCGCGGCGCGGACGGGCTCGAGGGCCTCACGGGGACGATCGCGCGCGGCGAGCAGCGCTTCCCCTTCGTCGCGCACGCGCAGGAGGGGCTCGGGCTCGCGGTCCGCTCCGGCTCGACGGTCTCGCGGTGGTCGCGGGCGACGGACCCGCAGCGGCTCGACGAGGCCGTGGGCGTCCTGAAGCAGGCCCGGGCGAACGCCAACGAGGCGGCGGCCCTGGGCGCGCTCAAGACGATCATGGTGGCGCAGTCGCTCTTCCGCGAGGGCGACAAGGACGGCAACGGCGAGCTGGACTACGCGGCCAGCCTGGAGGCGCTCGCGCGCGCGAACCTGATCGACCGCGTGCTCGCGTCCGGCGTGAAGAACGGCTACCGGTTCGAGGTGCGGCGCTCGAGCAAGAACCCCGTCTTCGAGTGGATGGTGACCGCGACGCCGGTCGAGCCGGGGCAGACGGGGCGTCGCCACTTCGCGACGACGCACGCGGGCGTGATCTACGTCTCGACCGACGCGCCGTTCACGCCGAACGACGACTGCGCGATCCCGCCGGGGGCCACGCCGCTCGGGCGCTGAGCTGCCCGGCGCCGGACCGGGGCCCCGGCGCGATTCTCCGCGCCCCTGGCGCCGAGGCCCGGCGCCCGCGCCGCCGGCGCCTCGACCGGGCGTCGTCGCACAACCTGCGGCGCCGACGCGACGGACCGCCGGCGGACGAGCGCCGGGGCAGCGTTCGGCGAGAGTCCCGGTGGCCGGGGCGAACGCCGGCCGGGAGCCGAGGCGTCATGCCCAGAGGACCGGATACCCCCGGCGGCGCCGAGCAGGCCGCCGGCGCCGCGGCGGAGCGCGCGGCGTCCGGGGCCGAGCCGAGCCCACCCGGGCGTCGACTCCGCGTCGCCGTCGTGGGCGCCGGCGTGGCCGGGCTCGCCTGCGCCCGCGCGCTCGCCGACCACGGCCACGAGGTCGTCGTGCTCGACAAGGGGCGCGGCCCGGGCGGACGCACGGCCACGCGCCGCGCCTCGCAGGCGGGGCGCGCCCAGGAGGGCGCGGCGGGCAGGGGGCCACGCGAGCCGGCCGCCGACGACCCGGGCGCATCGCTCCTGTTCGACCACGGGGCGCAGTACCTCACGGCCCGCGACCCCGCGTTCCGGCGTCACGTCGCGGCGTGGGCCGAGGCCGGCGTGCTCGCGCCCTGGGCCGGGCGCGTCGTCGTCCTCCGCGAAGGCGCGCTGGGCCCTCCCCGGCGCGACGCGCCCGGCTCGGCGGCCGCGGGCGCGCCGGACGCGGACGCCGCGCCCGCGACCCCGGGGCCGCAGGGCGCCCTCGCTTCGAGCGAGGCCGCGGCCCGGACCGCCGCGAGCACGCTGCCGTGGCGCCCCGAGGCCACGGGGCAGGTGCGCGGCGGCTCCGAGCCCGCGGGCGACCCGGTGCGCTGGGTCGGCGTGCCCGGCATGAGCGCGCTGTGCGGGCACCTCGCGCGCGGCCTCGACGTGCGCTGCGGGCTCCGCGTGACCGCGCTCGCCCGCGAGCCCGCGGGGACGTGGGCGCTCGACCTCGAAGACGCCCGGGGGCGCGCCGAGCGCGCGTCGCCTGGCGCGTCCGCGCCGGAGGCCGCGCACGGCCTCCTCGCGCGCGGATCCCCCCCACCGGGCGCGCGGACCGGGCCGGCGGGGGCCGCGGGCGGGTTCGACGCCGTCGTCGTCACGGCCCCGGGCCCGCAGGCGGCCGAGCTCCTGCGGCCCGTGGCCCCCGCGCTCGCGGCGCGCGCCGCGACGATCCCCCACGCGCCCTGCTGGGCCGTGCTGCTCGAGCTCGCGGGGCCCGTGGCGGCCCGCGACGGCGCCTTCGACGGGGCCTTCGTGGAGGGCTCGCCGCTCGCCTGGGTGTGCCGGCAGGCGAGCAAGCCGGGGCGCCCGGCGACCGAGGCCTGGGTGCTCCACGCCGGGCCCGCCTGGTCGCGCGAGCACCTCGAGGACGCCCCCGAGGACGTCGCGCCGACGCTCCTCCGCGCGTTCGCCGCGGCGCTCGACCGCCCGCTCCCGGAGGTCCGATCCGTCGTCGCGCACCGCTGGCGCTACGCGCTCCCCGAGCCGGCCCCGGAGCCGTGCCTGCTCGACCCGGACCTCCTCCTGGGCCTCGCGGGCGACGGCCTGGGGGGCCCCCGCGTCGAGGGCGCCTGGCTGAGCGGCCGCGCGCTGGCCGGCGGGCTGCTCGACCTCCCGCGCGCCCGGACCGCGTCGCCGGCCGACGCCGCCCCTGCGGCCCGTCGCGGGCCGCTCGGGTAGGCCCGGTGGAGGCAGGCGCCGGCTCGTGCGCGCGCCTCCTCGCCGCCACCCGGGCCCTCGGCTCCGGGTGCCGGCGGCGAGCCCGCCGTCGAGCGCTCCGCCGGCCCCGGGTGGGGACGCATGGCCCACCCGCGGCGCGGGCCGGTGCCGCGGGCGCGACGTGGCGCGCCCGGCCCACGGGGGACGCCCCGGGCGGTCGCCCCGCGGGCTCCCGCCCTGAACGACGCGCGAGGGCGGCGCCAGGCTGACCGAGCGGAGGGAGGGCGGCCTGCCGCGGCCCTCTCGCGGAGTGGACCTCACACCAGCCAGCCCGGCGTGGATCCGTCCCGCGCAACGCGTCGGCGGCGCGCCGACCGGCCGCGGGGGGGGGGGGGGGGGGGGGGGGCGCGCCCGCCCCCGGGCGGCCCGGGGCGGGGCGGGCGCGGGGGGCCGCCCGCCCCCCCCCCCCCCCCCCCCCCCCGCGGGGGCGGGGGGCGCCCCCCGGCGCCCCCC
>JANJTH010000623.1 GCA_024711205.1 Planctomycetota bacterium
CGACGCCGCCGGGGGGAAGCGCGCCGCGGCCGAGGCCGCGGCGGCGCGCGAGGCCGCGGCCCGCCCGGCCGCCGCGGCGAAGCTCGCGGGCGCGGGCGACGCCGCGGGCAAGCTGGCCGCGGCCGAGGCGCGGGCCAAGGAGCTCGAGGCGAAGGTCGCCGCGCTCGGCAAGGAGCTCGAGGCCGCCAAGCAGGCCGCCAAGCAGGCCGGCGGCGGCGACGACGGCGAGCCCGTCGATGGGGACCCGGTCACCGCCGACGACCACAAGCGCGCGCGCCGGCTCGCCGACGCGCTCCTCGACGACGTGTTCGACGAGGACGAGGACAAGGCCAAGGCGTCGCTCGCAGCGAAGACCTTCCGCGACGACTTCGCGCGGCCGCTCGCCAAGGCGCACAAGCAGTACAAGAAGCGGACCCGCGCCGCGGTCCGCGCCGAGCAGGACCACTGGGGCGAGGCCCTCGCCGCCCGCGGGGCCTGAGGGCCCCTCGAAGGCGTCGGCGGCGCGGCCGCGCCCTCGCGAGCCCCGCCGGGCGCCGCGTGGCCGCGCCCTCGAGCCGCGAGGCGGCCGGCGGACGCCTCCGCTCAGCGGGCTCCGGCGGGCGCCGCGGGCGTCCCCGGGACCGACTCGAGGTCGAGCGCCCGGAACACGAGCGGCTCGGCCACGTTCTTCGCGGCCGCCTCGCGGCGCGGGCCGAACCGCAGGCCGGCGCCCGCCGCCTCGAGCAGGCGGACCATGGGCTCCATGACGAGGACCTCGTCGCGGGTCGCGACGCCCTGCAGGCGCGCGGTCTGGTTCATGCCCGAGGAGAAGGCCGTGAAGTCCTGGTTCGGGCCGAACAGCCCGACCGAGGCCGGGCAGTCGTTGATCCCGATCGCGACGCCGAGGGGGGCCCCGGCCTCGCGGATCCGCGCGGCGGCCGGGTGCGCGTCGCGCATGGCGCGCGTGAAGCGGACCATCGCCGCCGCGGCGCGCGCGCAGCGGAGCGCGCGCTCGGCCGGGGCCAGGTCGTAGAAGGGCGGCCCGAACAGGCCGATGATGCAGTCGCCGACGAGCTTGTCGAACACGCCGTCGAGCTCCCAGAGGACGCGCGTCACCCCCCGCGACCAGGCCTCGACGAAGGCCGAGACGTGCGCCGGCTCGACGAGGACCCGCTCGCTCAGGGCCGTGAAGCCCGCCACGTCGGCGTACAGGATCGAGACCTCGGCCGAGCGCGGGGCGAGCCGCTCGAGCGGGCGCTCCTCCTCGAGCAGGCGGAGCACCGTGGGGATCGCGAACGTGCGGTGGAGGAGCTGGCCCGCCTCGTCGTAGTCGACGATCCGCTTCTGGAGCACGTCGGCGAACAGCTGCACGACGTCGCGCTCGAACGTGCCGAGCGGGTGGCGACTGGCGACCACGAGCTTGCCGACGACCGCGGCGTCGTCGAGCCCCGCGATCAGGACGTTCTCGACGCAGTCGCGGTAGCCGAGCGCCTCGAGGAGCCGCTCGCTCTCGCCCTCGAGGCGCAGGTCGGGGACCTGCTCGCCCCGCGCGACGCGGTGCGCGAGCTCGGCGCCCGACACGAGCAGGGGCGCTCCGCCGGGCGTCGTGCGCTTCGCCGCGCGGAGCACCCGGTCGAGCGTGTGGTCGAGCTCGTCGCCCGTGCGGAGCGCGAGCCGGTCGCCCCGGAACACGAGGTAGTGGATCGTGCCCTGGTAGTCCTCCTGGAGGTGGTAGAGGACGATCAGCAGGTCGAACCGCAGGTGCGCGGCCATGCGCTCGACCGCGAGGCGCACCCCCTCGTGGACGAGCGGGTGGCGGAGCGCGTCGTGGATCGCGCGCAGGAGCCCCTGCTTGAGCCGGGCCTGCCGGACGCTCGCGAGGTGGTTGTCGAGCTGCTCGGCGGCCGCGTGCAGGAGCGCGGCCAGCGCGTCGCCCGCCCGGTCCTCGACCGGGCCGGGGACCAGGGCCGCGATCGTGCCGAAGTGCTCGCCCGCGACGTCGAGGCGATGCGCGAGGAGGAGGCCGTCCGAGAGCGCCTCGCGGGCCGCGGCGGCGTCGCCCGGGCAGGCGGCCGCGCGCGCGCGCCAGGCGTCCTCGACGGGCCCGCTCGACCAGGTCCGCGCGGCCAGGTCCTCGTCGAGCGACTCGAGCCACACGGCCCGGGCGCCGAGCGCGGCCTGCACGCGCGGGAGCGCGCGCCCGAGCAGGTCGGCGAGCGAGGCCCGCTGCACGGCGGCCTCCTCGAGCAGGTCGTCGAGCGCCCCGGTCAGGGCGAGCCGGGCGCGCAGGTGCGCCAGCTCGCGCGCGTCGTCCTCGCTCACGCCGAGGCCTCCTGGGCGCCCGCGCGCGCCGCCGTGGCGGCGCCGGACCCGGGCGGGATCGTAGTCGATCGGGCCGACCCCGGCGCGTGGACCCGCGCGTCGCGGGGGCTCCTGGCCGCGCGCGCGGGGCTACCCGCGGCGGGACGAGCGCCGGGTCGACGGCCGCGCGGGGCCCTCGTCGCGCCCCTTCGAGGCGTCCGGCGCGCGGCGGCGCGTCTTGCGCGCGGACGAGCGCCTGCTCGAGGTCGGGGCGGGCGAGGGTCGCGAACGCGCGCAGCAGGTCGCCCAGGGCCGGGTGGCCGGCGCGGAGGCTCGCCTCGAGCTCGCCCAGGCGCCGGGCCGAGGGCCGGCGCTTGCGCAGCTCGAGCCCCGCGAGCGCCGCGTCGACCGTGAGGTCCGCGAGCGCCCCGGGCGCCAGACCCGCGAGCGCCAGGCCCTCGCGGAGGAGCGGCGGGACGTCGGGTCTCGGGTCCCTGGCGGGGGGGGGGGGGGGGGGCGCCCGCCGCCCCCGCGCCCCCCCCGCGCCCCCCCCCCCCGCGGGGGGGGGGCGGGGGGGGGGGGGGGGGGGGGGCCCCGGGCGGGGCGGGGGGCCCCCCCCCGCCCCCCCCGCCCCCGGGCCAGG
>JANJTH010000634.1 GCA_024711205.1 Planctomycetota bacterium
CGGGCCCGCGTCCCGCTCCGCGGCGACCCGGGTCGGGCTGCGCCGGCGCCCTCGCCCGCGTCGGCGCCCGCGTCCGGGTCCGGGTCCGCGCCCGCGTCGTCGCCCGCGCCCTCGTCGTCGTCGGCGCCCGCGTCGTCGGCGGCGCCCGCGTCGAGGTCCACGTCGTCGACGGCGCCCGCGTCGAGGTCCACGTCGTCGACGGCGCCCGCGACCTCGTCGGCCGCCACGCGGGGCTCCAGGTCGCCCCCCGCGTGGGGCGCGCCCGCCGCGGCCCCGAGCACGAGCCAGCGGAGCAGCGCCTCGGGGTCCTCGCGCACGAGCGCCTCGCCGAGGCGGTGCGTCGTGCGCTCGCCGCCGTAGCGCTGCAGCCCGAAGTAGTTCGGCACCCCGCGCCGCGCGAGGACCTCGAGCGCGCGCGCCGCGTCCCCGGCCCCGGGCGCGCCGCCGCGCAGGACGAGGCGGAAGCGGTTCCCGCGCAGGTGCCCGACCTTGAGCTTGTTCTTGTGCCTGCGCGCCTCGAGCACCCGGAGCTGCCCGTCGTCGAGGCCGCGCGCCGCGTCCTCGGGGACCCCCTGGACCGAGAGCGTCTGGACCGTCACGGCCCGCGCGTCCTTGAGGCCCGCGTGGCCGATCGTCCGCGGCGCGACCCCGAGCCGTCGCGCGAGGCGCCGGACCGCCTCGTCGGTGGGGATCCCTCGCTTCTCGACCCGCAGGTAGAGGTGCTCGCCCGCCCCGCACGGCTCGTAGAGCGGGACCTCCTCGACGCGGAAGTCCTCGGGCGCGGCCCGCAGCGCGCCGGGCACGGGCGGCACGTCCGCCGTGATCCAGCCGCGCGCGAGCTCGGGCGGGATCGGGGCCCTCACGCCCCGGGCTCCCCGGCGGGGGCCGCGCCCTGCCCTCGCGCGTCGACGCACGGGGCCGGGGCCAGGCCGAGCTCGACCGTGTCGAGCGGGATCGTGACGGGCCCCCAGTTCACGAGCTCGACCTCCATCGCGGCCGCGAACCGGCCCGTCTCGACCCGCAGCCCGTGCTCGGCGCGCAGGTGCGCGCAGAACGCCTCGTAGCGGCGCGCCGCCTCCTCGGGCGGCGCGGCCTCGACGAAGCTCGGGCGCCGGCCCTTGCGGCACGAGGCGAGGAGCGTGAACTGCGACACGACGAGGACGGCGCCGCCGGCCTCGGTCACGTCGCGGTTCATCTTGCCCTCGTCGTCGGGGAACACGCGGAGCTGGGCCACCTTGCGCGCGAGGAGCGCCTCGGCGCCGGGCGGGTCGCCGCGGGCCACGCCGAGGAGCACGAGCAGCCCCAGGTCGATCCGGCCCGTGGTCTCGTCGCCCACGCGGACGGCCGCCCGGCGCACCCGCTGGACGACCGCGCGCACGCCGCTAGCCCGCGAGCGCCTGCTCGAGGTCGCCGATCAGGTCCGCGCGGTCCTCGATCCCGACCGAGATCCGCACGAGCCCGTCGGCGAGCCCCGCCGCGCGCCGCACCTCGGGCGCGACCGACGCGTGCGTCATGGTCGCCGGGTGCTCGATCAGGCTCTCGACGCCGCCCAGGCTCTCGGCGAGCGCGAACAGGCGCGTGCGCGTGCACACCGACCGCCCCGCCTCGACGCCGCCCTTCAGCTCGAAGCTGATCATGCCGCCCGGGCGCTTCATCTGGAGCGCCGCGACCGCGTGGTTCGGGTGCCCGGGCAGGCCCGGGTAGTGGACGCGCGCGACCTGCGGGTGCGCCGCGAGCATGGCCGCCACGGCCTCGGCGTTGTCGCAGTGCCGCTCCATGCGCAGGTGGAGGGTCTTGAGCCCGCGCAGGGTCAGGAAGCAGTCCCACGGGCCCGGCACGCCGCCGACCGCGTTCTGGAGGAACGCGAGCCGCGCGTGGAGGTCGGGGTCGTCGGTCACGAGCGCGCCGCCGACCACGTCCGAGTGGCCGTTGATGTACTTCGTCGTCGAGTGGAGCACGAGGTGCGCGCCCAGCCCGAGCGGGTTCTGCAGCGCGGGGGTCGCGAACGTGTTGTCGACGACGACGAGCGCCCGCCCGCCCGTGCGCTCGCGCGCCGCGGCCGCGGCCCGCGCGATGTCCACGATCCGCAGGAGCGGGTTCGTGGGCGTCTCGAGCCACAGCATGCGCGTGTCGGGCCGCAGCGCGGCCCGGAGCGCCGCGTCGTCGCTCGGGTCCACGAACGTGAACTCGAAGCCGTGCCGCGCGAACACCTTCGTGAACAGGCGGTAGGTCCCGCCGTACAGGTCGTCGCCCGCGACGACGTGCGCGCCCTGGTCGAGCAGGCGGAGCGCCGTGTCGACGGCCGCCATGCCGGACGCGAACGACAGCCCGAACCGCGCGCCCTCGAGCCCCGCGATCGCCGCCTGGAGCGCGTCGCGCGTCGGGTTCCCCGTGCGGCTGTACTCGTGCAGCTTGGCCGCGGCCGGGGCCGGCTGGACGTAGGTCGAGGTCTGGAAGACGGGCGTCATGATCGCCCCGGTCACGGGCTCGGGCTCCGTGCCCCCGTGGACGGCCCGGGTCCCGAAGCCGTAGCGCGACAGGTCTTGCATCGCAGGCGGCCCCTCCTCCGGGGCGAGGGCGCGGATCCTACCCGAATTGGCGCGCTGGCCGCCGTCGGGGTACCGTCCTCGACGTGAAGCTCCCGCGCCGCGCCGCCCTCGCCGTCGTCTTCGTCCTCGCCGGGCTGGGGGCCCTCGCGCAGGCCCGCGCCCACTACCCCGTGCTCAGCCCCGACGCGCCGCGCGTGGAGAAGGGCGAGACCGTCACGGTCGGCTGCTGGGTGGGGCACCCGTTCGTCGACGACCGCTTCCCGATGGCGCGGCCCACGCGCGTCCGGGTGTTCAACCCGCTCGGCGTCGCGACCGACCTGACGGGCAAGCTCGAGCGGTTCGGCGCGCCCGAGACCCCGGCCTGGCGCGTCGCGTTCGCGCCCGACAAGACCGGCGACTGGATCCTCTCCTGGCAGCTCCAGGTGTTCGAGCCGCCGCAGCGCAGGGTCACCGACCACGCGAAGGTCGTGGTCCACGTCGGGCGCGACCAGGTCGGCTGGTCGCGCCCGCTCGGCGACCCGCTCGAGATCGTCCCGCTCACGCGCCCCTACGGGCTCCCGGCGGGTGCCGCCTTCCGCGGGCAGGTCCTCGAGGAGGGCCGCCCCATGCTCGGCGGCGTCGTCGAGGCCGAGACCTACCACCGCGGCCCGCTCCCCGACCCGCTCCCCGAGCTCGCCGCCTACCGCCGCGCCGAGCGGACCGACCCCACGGGCTGCTTCGCGATCGGCCTCGACCGCCCCGGCTGGTGGCTCCTCTCGGTCGCGTCCGACGGCGGCCCCGGCGAGCAGGGCGGCGTCCCGATCGTCACCCGCGCCGCCCTGTGGGTCTTCGTGGGCGACCTCCCGCCCCCGCGCAGGTAGCCGCGCGACCCGAGGCGCCCGAACGCGGCCCCGTCGGACTCCGCAGGGCAGCCCGCTCTCGAGGCGCCCTGGCGCGGCCCCATCCCCACGAGGGATTCGAGGGGTGGGGGGGGGGGGGGCCGGGGCCCCCGCCCCCCCCCCAAGCCCCACCGCGCCCCCCCCCCCCGGGGGTGTTCGGGGGGTGTCGGGGGCCCCGCCGGCCCCCCATCCACCCCTCGAATCCCTACGCGAAGACCACCACGAGGAACACGACGAACAGCACGAACACGACGACCGCGATCGCCGCGATCGCGATCAGCGCGCCCGGCGAGAGCCCGCCCGGGAGGTCCGACACGCCCGGCGGCTTGGGGCGCTTCGCCGTCTCTTGCTTGCCCGCCTTGCGCCGCGCCGAGGTCGTGAGCCCGCCGCCGCGGGGCGGCCAGATCGTCGGCTCGCCCGCGTCCACCGGGAGCCCGCGGTCGAGCGCCTCGAGGTCGCGGATCAGCGCGTCGACGGTCGGGTAGCGGAGGTCGCGGTCCTTCTCGAGCATCTTCCCGCACACCCGCCGGAACTCGTCGGGGAGGTCGGGCGCGTGCTCCTCGGGCGGCTTGAGCTTGTCGTGGGCCTTCGCCGAGAGGATGTCGAGCGCCGAGAAGCCGCGGAACGGCTGCACGCCCGTGAGCAGGTAGTAGTAGGTCACGCCGAGCGAGTAGAGGTCGACGCGCCCGTCGATCTCCTTGACCCGCCCGATCTCGGGGGCCATGTAGAGCGGCGTGCCGATCATCGCCCCGTCGGCGGTCAGCTTGAGCTCCGAGTTGAGGTCCTTCGCGAGCCCGAAGTCGGTGAGCTTCACCGACCCGGTCTGCGTGACGAGGATGTTCTCGGCCTTGATGTCCCGGTGGATCACGCCGGCCCGGTGCGCCGTCTGCAGCCCCCGCGCGACCTCGAGGACGATCCGGGTCGCCTCCTGCGGGGTGTTGCGGCCCTTGCCCTGGATCCACTCCTCCAGGTTCTGGCCGTCGATGTACTGCATGATGATGTAGTGCAGGCCGCGCTCGGTCGTCCCGACGTCCTGCACCTGCACGATGCTCGGGTGCTCGAGCTTGGCCGCCGCGCGGGCCTCGCGGAAGAACCGCTCGACGGTGCGCGGGTTCGCCGCCGACTCGGGCGGGAGGATCTTCACGACGACGTCCTTGCGGAGCGCCTCGTGGTGCGCGAGGTAGATCGCGCCCATGCCGCCGGCGCCGATCTTGGCGTTGATCGTGCAGCCGCCCACGACCTCGCCCACGAGCGGGTCCTGCTCGGGGCTCGGGGTCGTGCCGGTGCTCCCGACCGCCGTCGTGCCCTCCCACGGGTTGTGGGTGGGCACCATCTGGTGGCGCGACGTCGCGGAGAGCCCCGGGTTCGAGCCGACCTGGAAGGCGGCGGGCGCGGCCGTCGGGACCGAGGTCTGGCTCAGCTTGATCTTGTTGACGTGGTCCTGGAACGCCAGGATCTCCTCGACCTGCTCGCGCGTGAGCACGCCCTTCTCGAGGAGGATCTCGCCCAGGGGCCGGCCCGGCGCCTGCGTGCGCTGGTAGTGCAGCGCACGGTTGAGCAGGTCGCGGGTGATCAGCCGCTTGTTCAGGGCGATCTTCCCGAACAGAAGATCGTTCTGGTGTATGTCCATGGCGCCGCGCGCGTACTATAGCCGGGGGCCTGGACGGCCGCCACGCGACGCCGCGCGGCTGGCGCCGTGCGGTCGGAGCCGAGCGCGGAGGCGGTCGCCGGACCGGCGGGAGGGGGCGCGGGGCGCGGTCACGCGTCCTCCGGCGTCCAGCGGCGCTTCACGTCGAGCACCTCCGAGAAGACGGCCTGGAGCACGTCGACGAGCGCGGGGTCGAAGTGCCGCCCCGCCTCCTGGCGAATGATCCGCAGGGACTGCTCGAGGCCGATGGCCGGCTTGTAGCTGCGCCGGGTCGTCAGCGCGTCGAAGACGTCGGCCACCGCGACGATCCGGGCGGCGAGCGGCACGGCCTCGCCGGCGAGCCCCTCCGGGTAGCCGGTCCCGTCCCAGCGCTCGTGGTGCGCGTGCGCGATCGCCGCCCCGAGCGCGAGGACCGGGCCCGGGCGCGCGGCGAGGACGCGGCGGCCCACGCGGCAGTGCTCGCGCGTCACCGCGAACTCCTCGTCGGTCAGCTTGCCCGGCTTGAGCAGGATGTCGGTGGGGATCGCGACCTTGCCCACGTCGTGGAGCGTGCTCGCGAGCTCGATCCGGCGGACCTCATCGGGCGAGAGCCCGTGGCCGCGGGCGATCGCGGCCGCGTAGCCGGCGATCCGCCGGACGTGCCACGGTGCGTCCGGGTCGTGGTGCTCGGGGATCGCGGCGAGCGCGCACAGCTCGTCGAGGCGCTCCGCGTCGCGGCGAAGGGCGCCGAGCGCCGCGTGGAGCGCCAGGCTCCCCTGCGCGGCCAGCGCGCGCGCGACGTCGAGCGCGTCGTCGCCGAACGGCCCGGGCTCGGCGGCCCCCGGCGCGTGGTCGACGAGCTCGAGCGTCCCGAGCGGGCGCTGGGGGTCCGGGCCCTGGAGCGGCACGAAGGCGAGCGCCCGCGGGGGCCGTCCGACCGCGGCGGCCACCCAGCCGTCGGCGCCGGCGGCCTCGCTCGCGGCGGCCGGCTCGTCGACGCGCAGGACCTCACCCCGGTGGGTCGCCCACACGGGCGCGACGTCGGCGTCGAGCGGGAGCGCCGCGCGCGCGGCCCCGGGCGACGACTCCGCGACGGCGGCGAGCGGGACGAGCCGATCGTCGAGGCGGACCCACACCGTCACGGCGAGCGCGGAGGTGAGCCGCCGCGCGTCACCCGCGAGGCGCGCCGCGGTCGCGCGGGGGTCCGCCAGGTCGCCGAGGTAGCCCGCGCCGACCTGGCCGAGGGCCCGGAGCTGGCCCGTCAGCTGGACTTCGCGCGTCGACCGGTCACCCACGCAGCGATCCCGTCCCTCGACCGCCGGAGGGCGGGTCAGCGCATGAACCAGATGACGTAGACGAAGACGGCCACCGAGATGGCGATCACGAGCAGGAGGCCCGCGATCAGCAGCCAGGGCGGCCCACGCTTCTTCGTGGGCTTCGGCTTGCGCTCCGCGCGGAGCTCCGGGGGGACCTGGAGCATGCCCGCGGCCGCGCCCTCGGTCGACGCCGCGGGCGCGTAGGGGTTCTCGTCGCCCTGGTGGGGCTCGCGCCCCGCGTCCTCGCCCGGGCCCGGCCCGGGCTCCGCCTGCCCGAACCCGGGCGGCGGCGGGAGGGGCGCCGAGAGGGGATCGAACATCGGCTGGTGCGGCGCCGGCGCGGGCGCCCCCGGCGCCGGCGCGAAGCCGCGCTGGGCCGTCGCCGTCGCGACCGGGGCCTGGTGCGCGAGCGCG
>JANJTH010000948.1 GCA_024711205.1 Planctomycetota bacterium
CCCGCCCCCCGGGGCCGCGGGCCCCCCCGCCGACCACGGCACCACGCCGGCCCCCGTCCCCGCCCCGGCGCCGGCCGTCGACGCCTCGGCGCCGACCGACGCGCCGGTCGCGCCAGCCGTCGGCGATTCCGGCGCGGCGGCTTCGGGGACCGGCGACGCGGCGCCCGACGCCGGGCCGGTGGTCCCGTCGGTCGAGGCGCTCGCGGCCGCGCTCCGCGCGGGTGACGTCGCGGCGGCCTGGCAGGCCGTGCTCGCGCGGCTCGAGCAGGACCCCGACGACGTCGACGCGCTCGTCGCGCGCGGCGACCTCCGCGTCGACGCCGACGACGTCAGGGGCGCGATCGGCGACTGGTCGCGCGCGATCCCGCTCCTGCCCGACCCGACGCCGGCGCTCCTCCGGCGCGCCACGGCCGCGCGCGGGCTCGGCGACGTCGAGCAGGCGCTCGAGGACGCGGAGCGTGTGCTGGCCGCGCAGCCCGGGCAGCCCCACGCGCTCGCGCTCCGGGGATGGGCCCGGGGCAAGCGCGGCGACCGGGAGGGGGCGCTGCGCGACCTCGTGGCCGCGGCGAAGGCCGAGCCTCGGGCCGACTGGCTCGGCGAGGCGGGCGGGGCCGCGTTCGAGCTCGAGCGGCTCGAGCTCGCCGCGGAGCTCTTCGACGCGGCGCTCGAGCTCGACGGCGCGGACGTGGTCGCCCTCCTCAACCGCTCCGGCCTGCGGCTCAAGCTCGGGCGCGCCGGGGAGGCCCTCGCCGACGTCGAGCGGGTCGTCGCGCTCCGCCCCGACCTCGCCGTGGTGTGGGAGCGCAAGGGCACGGTCGAGCTGGAGCTCGGGCGCCCGGCGGCGGGCGCCGCCTCGCTCCGCCGCGCCTGCGAGCTCCCCGACGCGCCCGCGTCCGCCTGGGCGCTGCTCGCGCGCGCGCTCGAAGCGAGCGGTGACCCCGCCGGCGCGCTCGCCGCCCTCGACCGCGCGCTCGCGCTCGAGCCCGGGGCCGTGCTCGTGCGCCGGCGCCGCTCCGTCCTCCGGCGGGAGGCCGGCGACCTCGTGGGCGCGCGCGCCGACGCGGAGGCCGCCGTCGCGCTCGCCCCCGACGACCCCATGACCTGGTTCGACCGCGCCGCGGTCCGCGAGGACCAGGGCGAGCTCGACGGCGCCGACGAAGACCTGACCCACGCGCTCGGGCTCCGCGAGGACGCGAACACGCTGTTCAACCGCGGGACGCTCCGCAACACGCGCGGCGACCACGCCCGCGGCGAGGTCGACCTCGCGCGCGCGACCGAGCTCGACCCGGACTTCGCGCTGGCCTGGCTCAACCTGTCCGACGCCCGCCGGCGCCTCGGGCGGCCCGGGGACGCGCTCGTCGCGGTCGAGCGGGCGCTCGCGGCCGACCCGGACCTCGTGCTCGCGCGCGCGAGCCGGGCCGTGATCTACGTCGACCTGAAGCGCTGGGCCGAGGCCGCGACGGACTTCGACGCCTTCCTCGCGCGCCTCCCGGCCGGCCGCGAGGCCGACCGGCCAACGCTCCTGCTCAACCGGGGGATCTGCCGGCGCGAGGCGGGCGACCGGGCCGGCGCGCGCGCGGACTTCGAGGCCGCGCGCGCGTCCGCGCCGGACTCGCCCGTGGGGCAGCGCGCGCAGAAGCTGCTCGCGCACCTGGACTCCTCGGGGAGCTGAGGGGCGCCGGGGCTCGGGCGCCGGAGCAGCTCCTGCGCCGCGTCATTCCTGCGCGGGCGGCGCTCCGGCGCGGGCCCTGCCCTCCGCGCCGCGGCGCGACCGGCGCTCAGACGGTCGCGCCCTGCGTGACGGGCGCTCAGGCGGTCGCGCCCTGCGCGACCGGGGCCCGGGCTGCGGGCGCCGGCGCGAGGCCGCGCCGGCGCGCGTCGGCGGGTCGCCAGCAGGCGACGGGGTCCTTCGGGTGGACCGCGTCGGCGAAGTCGAGCTCGAGGACGCGCTCGAAGTCGGTGAGCCCGCGCGTGCGGATCGGGATCGAGCGGCGGTTGTGGGCGAGGAAGTAGATCCGGTAGTGGAAGAAGCTCTTGACCACGACGAGGTCGGCGCGCCAGCAGTCGAGCCCGAGGTCGCCGTAGAAGCGCGGCTTGAGCGGGAGCGGCGGGAGCTCCGTGAGCACGAGCTGCACGTGGCCCAGGTCGAGCACGACGGCGCGGCCGAAGTGGGTCGTGGTGGCCCGGGAGCGAAGCTTGCCCGCGACGGCCACGGGCGGGTTCGTGGCGGGGTCGATCCGCCCGCCCACCTCGAGGGCCACCGCGTCGCCGGGCGCGCGGTCCCAGAGCGCCGCGACGGCGACCGGGTCGCGGAGCGGCACGTACGAGGTCATGCCGGCCCCGTGCTCGAGGAGGGCGCGCACGAGGTGGGTGTTCTCGCCGGTGCTCCCCGCGCCCACGACGTCCGACGTGTCGACGACGCACACGGTCCCGAGCCGGCGCGCGAGCGTCGCCTCGCGCGCGGCGGCGATCCCGGCCTCGGGCGCGAGGAACTCGGGCGGCTGCTCGTGGCGGACGGCCCAGGCCCGGTCGGCGAGCTCGTCGGCCACGGCGTCCGCGAGGGCCGGGTCGCCGTCGGTCGTGGCGTGGACGCTCCAGCCCAGGTCGGGGGCGTCGTTGAAGGGGTGGCACATGAACAGGCTCGTCGAGAGCACCCGGGGCTCGCGCTCGAGCGCGCGCAGGCGGCGGAACAGCGGCCGCATGGGGGAGAGGAAGTCGATCGTGAGCCCGCCGCCGAGCACGAGCGGGAGGCTGCGCCAGGCGCTCGTCGGCCGGACCTCGCCCGTGACCGCGCGGGCGAGCAGCGCGCCCGCGCGCGCGCCGGTGCTCGCGAGGTCGCGGTGCGGGTTCGTCCGGTAGGCGACGGTGAGCGTGGCCGGGTCGACCTTGGCGGGCGTGAGGTGCCCGTGCAGGTCGTAGCTCACCGCGAGCGGGCGGTCGGGCCCGAGGACCTCGCGGGCGGCCGCGAGGAAGCCGGCCTCGGGCTCGCGGTCGGCGCCGCGCGCGCGCATGGCGCCGTGGAGCGCGAGGTAGCAGCCGTCGAGCGGGCCCGCGCGGCGGAGCCCGTCGGCGAGGGCGCCCCGGAGGGCCTCGTTCGCGTCCGCCGCGAGCGGGCCCGAGGGGACGGCCCAGGCGCTCAGGAGCGGCACGAGCTCGACCCGCCGGCCGAGCGCCCCGCGCGCCGCGCGCACGAAGCCGGAGAGCTCGGCGTTGCGGATCATGCCCGGGACCTCGGCGCGCCAGCGCCCGCAGGCGCGCGCGAGCGCGTCGCCCTCGAGCCAGTGGAAGCGGCGGAAGTCGTCGAGGGTCGACGTGACGGGCGAGAAGGCGTGCGTCTCCTGCGCGATCCGGGCGTAGGCGAGCCGCAGCGGGCGGGTCGAGGTGCTCTTCACGGACGGACCTCCCTGGGCGGACGGGCGCCGCGTCGCGGGGGCGAGGCGGCCGGCGCGCCGGCGCGGAGCGGAGCCCGGCCAGGCGAGCTCCGTCGGGACGGCGCTCCGGTCGGCCGGTGGCCCGCCCGTGGCGGTTCGGGCGCAGCGTCCTGCGGCCCGGGCCGAGCGTCGGCGCCGAGCGCGCCCTCGAACAGGTCGAGGACCTCCCGCACGAGCGCGACGAGGTCGGGGCGCCCGTCCTCGGCGTACCAGCCGCGCAGGAGCGCGCGCAGGGCGCCGAGGAGCCCGCCCGCGAGCGCGGCGGCGCGGCGCGGCGGGTAGCCGCGCGCGAGGGCCCGCGCGAGCGCGTCCTCCCAGCGCTGGTCGAGGTCGCGCTCGCGCGCGAGGAGCACGGGCGACGCCGCGATCAGGCCCTGCTGGAGCACGAGCTCGGCCCGGACCAGGGCGAAGGCGGCCGCGACCTCGAGGCACGCCCGGCTGACGGTCGCCCAGGCGGCCTCGCCAGGCGCCGGCGCGAGGAGCGCCTCGAAGGCGCGCAGGCGCTCCTCGGCCCGCGGGAACACCGCGGCGTCCTTGCTCGGGAAGTAGCGGAAGAAGGTGCGCCGCGACACGCCGGCGGCCGCCGCGATCTCGTCGACGGTCGTCGCGTCGAAGCCCCGGGCCCGGAACAGGGCCAGGGCGGCCTGCGCGACGGCCTCGCGCCGGCGGTCGCTGCCGCGGCGCACGGCCTCGCCCTGCGCCGCGCCCTGCGCGCGGCCGCGCGCGTCGAGCCCCTCGTTCGCCTCGATCATGCGACGCAGGGTCGCACGGCTGGCACTCGGTGTCAATCTCACGTTAGGCCCGTTTCCGGCCGAGCGTGAGGCGCACGGGCGGCGAGCGCGGAAAGATTCCGATTGACACCGAGTGCCAACTCGGCGACCCTGCCGGCCTCGAAGGAGCCCCCCCATGACGACCCTGCCGCCCACGGGCCTCGACTGGTCCGAGCTCGTCCCCCACCTCGACGCCTTCGCCGGCGCGGACCTCTCCTGGCGCGACGGCAAGACCTACGCCTACGTCTACGACGCCGGGCGCGAGGTCGAGGACGTGGGCACGCGCGCGTTCGCCCGCTACCTGTTCGTCAACGCGCTCGACCCGACGGCGTTCCCGAGCGCGCTCGCGCTCGAGAACGAGGTCGTGGGCCTCGCGGCCCGGCACCTCGGCGGCGGCCCCGGCGCCGTGGGCACGTTCACGAGCGGCGGGACGGAGAGCATCCTGTGCGCCGTGAAGGCGGCCCGCGACTTCGGGCGCGCGCGCGGGCTCCCGGCGGGCGGTGGCGTCCCGCAGATCGTGCTGCCGACCACGGCCCACCCGGCCTTCCACAAGGCGGCCTGGTACCTCGGCCTCGAGGTCGTGGCGGTCGACGTCGACCCGGTCACGTTCCGGGCCGACCCCGCCGCCATGGCCGCGGCCTGCGGGCCGCGCACGCTGCTCCTCGTCGGCTCGGCGCCCTCCTACGCGCACGGCGTCGTGGACCCGATCCGCGAGCTCGGCGCGCTCGCCCAGGAGAAGGGGCTCCTCCTCCACGTCGACGCCTGCGTGGGCGGGTTCCTGCTCCCCTACTTCCGCCGGCTCGGCGCCCCGGTCCCCGACTTCGACCTGTCGGTGCCGGGCGTGACCTCGATCTCCATGGACTTCCACAAGTACGGGTTCGCGCCCAAGGGCGCCTCGGTCGTCGTCTACGCCGACCCGGCCCTCCGGCGCGCGCAGTACTTCGCCTGCGCCGACTGGCCCGGCTACGCGCTCGTGAACCCGGCCGTCGGCAGCTCGAAGTCGGCCGGGCCGCTCGCGGCGACGTGGGCCGTGCTCCAGCACGTGGGCGACGCGGGCTTCCTCGACCTCGCGCGCCGCTGCCTCGAGGGGACGCGCCGCCTCGTCGACGGCGTGGCGGCGCTCGACGGGCTGCGCGTGCTCGGGACCCCCGACCTGTGCATGGTCGCGCTCGCGGGCGAGGGCGGCGTGAGCCCGTTCCACGTCGTCGACGAGATGAAGCTGCGCGGCTGGTTCCTCCAGGCGCAGCCGAGCTTCCGCGGCATGCCGGCGAGCATTCACCTCTCGCTCGGGCCGGAGAACGCCGAGCGCGTGGACGAGCTCCTCGTCGACCTGCGGGCCTCGGTCGAGGCCGCGCGCGGGCTGCCCACGGGGCAGCTCGCTGCCGTCGTCGGCCAGGCCCTCGCCGGGCTCGCGGGCCCGCCCGGGCCCGAGGACCTGGGCCGCCTGCTCGCGCTGGCGGGCGTCGTCGGCGGGCAGTTGCCCGAGCGCATGGCGCCGATTCACGAGCTGCTCGACGCGCTCCCGCGGCCGCTCTGCGCCGCGTTCCTGGCCGACTTCATGGCGGGCCTGTTCACGCCCGGGCAGGGCGCCCCCGCGCCCGCCCCGCGCGAGGCCGCGGCCGTCGGGTGACCCCGGAGGCGCAGGCGCTCCTCGCGCTCGCCGTGTTCGTGGGCTTCCTCGTCGAGGCCACGGTGGGGTTCGGCTCGACCCTCCTCTCCGTGGCGCTCGGCGCCCTGATCCTCCCGCTCGAGGCGTTCCTGCCCGCGGTCGTGCTGCTCAACCTGCCGCTCTCGGGCTGGATCCTCGCGCGCGACCACGCCGCGGTCGACCGGGCGCTCCTCCTGCGCGTGGCGCCGCTCATGGCCCTCGGCATGCCGCTCGGGCTCGCGCTCGGCGGGGCCTCGCCGGAGGTCGTCGGCCGGGCGCTCGGCGCGCTCGTGCTCGGGCTGGCCGGGTTCGAGCTCCTGCGCCCGGCCGCCGCGGGCCCGCTCGGGCGCGGCCGCGCGGCCGTGTGCCTGCTCGGCGGCGGCGTCGCGCACGGGCTGTGCGGCAGCGGCGGGCCGCTCGCCGTCTACGTGGCCGGGCGGCAGCTCGCGTGCAAGCGCGCGTTCCGGGCCACGCTCGCGGCCCTGTGGGTCGGCTTGAACCTGCTCCTGCTCGCCGGGCTCCTCGCGCGCGGGGCCCTCGAGGCGCGGCACCTCGCGCCCTGCCTGCCGCTCGCGCCGGCGCTCGTGCTGGGCCTGCTCGTGGGCGAGCGCCTGCACGCGCGCGTCGAGCAGGCCGCGTTCCGCCGGCTCGTCTACGGGCTGCTGACGCTAGCCGGGCTCGTGCTCCTCGTGCGCGGGTAGCGGGGCCTGCGGGGCGCCCTCGGCGCGCGCGGCCCCGGCGGCCGCGAGCTCGAGCACGCGGCCGCCGGGGCGCAGCGTTCCGGCCTGGTCGTAGAAGCGCCGCCCCGCGCCCTCGGGCGGCGCCCACGACGGCGCGGAGACGACGGCCGGCTCGAACGTCGAGCGCCAGAAGTTCGTCCGCCGGAACACGTCGCGCACGTAGCGGTGCGGGTTGTAGGGGACGAGCCGGTCGTAGAGCCAGCGCAGCGTCGGGACCATCCGGTAGGTGTAGAGGAACACCTGGAAGTAGTTCAGGAAGCTGATCAGGGGCTGGCGCATGAGCCCCCGGAACTGCGGCAGGAAGTGCGGGTTCCTCGCCGCGTCCCGCGCCAGCCGTCGCCGGTGCCTCACCGAGTAGTACTGCCGCGTGAGCCAGCGGACGCCGGCGCGGAGCTCCTCGGGCGTCATGCCCAGGGGCCGCACGACGACCCGGTCCTTGCCGATGTAGTCCTCGTAGGCGTCCGTGAGGATCCGCCCCTCGCGCTCGTAGCGGGCGTGGCTCGCCGTGCCCGGGAAGGGGATCTCCGTCGTGAAGCTGCAGTGCCAGATCCGCGAGCGCTGGAGGAAGTCCCACGTGCGCGCGAACGTGTCGGGCCCGTCCTGGTCGAACCCGAACATCCAGTTGCCCGACGCGATGATCCCCTCGGCCTGGATCGCGGCCACGAGCGCGGCGTAGCGCTCCGCGTTCGCGTTCTTGCCCACGCGGTCGAGGCTCCGCTGGTTCACCGACTCGAACCCCGACGAGATCAGGGCGCAGCCGGCCTCGCGGGCGAGGCGCAGGTTCTCGGGGTCCTCGCTGAACTCGTGGCGGACCTGCATGCCGAAGGGGACCTGCGCGCCCTCGCGCGCGAGGGCGCGCAGGAGCTCCCGCGCGTACTCGAGGTCCCCCGCGAGGTTGTCGTCGACGAAGTACAGCCCGCGCACCCAGCGCGGGCGGCGGCGGACCTGCTCGAGGACGTGCCGGATCGGGTAGGTCCGGTAGCCGTGGGTCATGCGCTTCGCGAAGCAGAAGCTGCAGGCCTCCGGGCAGCCGCGGCTCGCGATGATCGGGTAGTAGAAGGACTGGTAGCGCTCGAACTTCATGAGGTCCGTGCGGGGCAGCGGCAGCGCGGCGAGGTCGGGCGCGCCGCCGCGGTAGATCCCCTGGACCTGCGCGGGGTCCGTGAGCATCTGCGCGCAGAGCCGCGCCCAGGCGTCCTCGCCCTCGCCCGTCACGATCGCGTCCGCGTGCGCGAGCGCCTCGGCCGGCATGGCCGTCACGTGGTGCCCGCCGAGCACGACCTTGACCCCGCGCGCGCGGTAGAAGTCGGCGAGCGCGTAGGCGGCCCGGATCCGCGGGGTCGAGGCCGTGATCCCCACCAGGTCGACCGGCTCCTCGAGCCAGAGCCGCTCGCGCAGGAGGTCGACGATGCACACGTCGATCTCGGGCGGTGTGACGGCCGCGAGGCAGGCGAGCCCGAGCGTCGGGACCTCGAGCTCCCAGGGGATCGTGATCAGCTTCGCGCGCAGCCTCGCCACGGCGACCTCCTGCCCCGAAGGGGCGCGGGACTGTAGGCGCGGCGGCGGGGCGGGCGGTCCGCGGCGGAGTTGATCCGGGTCACGTCATGGCCGCTCGCGGTCCCACGTGCACCCAGCGCCCCTTGCCCTTGCCCTTGCCCTTGCCCTTGCCCTCCCTCTTCTCTTTCCCTCTTCCCGCTCCCGCGGTCGTGCAGGGGCCTCGCCCTTCCTCCTCCCCTCCGCCCCTCAGGCCGGCGCGCTCGCCCGCCCGCGCGCGGCCGCGACGAGCGCGTCGATCCGGCGCTCCCAGCCCGCGCGGCCCTCCGGCCCGAACGCGGCCGCGTCCGCGGCCGCGAAGCCGGCCGCGAGCGCGCCGGCGTCGACCACCTCGTCCGCCATGGGGAAGAGCACGGCGTCCTCCTTCTCGATGTGGTCGCGGAGGAGCGCCGAGTAGGCCGCGGCGTGGCGGGCCAGGTCCTCGCCCGCGCCAGGGGCCCCGGCGCGGAGGTCGGCGAGCGCGTCGGCGACCGCGTCGAGCTCGCGCCGCCCCACCTCGTGCTCCTCGAGCATGACGGCGACCGGGCCCTCGCCCGGCCCGAGGCCCGCGGCCGCGAGCGCCGGGAACAGGTGGTCCTCCTCCTTGCCGTGGTGCGCCCGGTCGGCGTAGCCGCGCAGGAGCGCGACGGCCTCCGCGAGCGCGGGGGCCAGCGCCGGGGCGTCGCCCGGGGCCTCGGCCGCCTGCCCGGCGAGGCGGTCGAGCGCGCCGAGCAGCCGCTCGATCTGGCGGTGCTCGTGGACGAGGAGCGCGGTCGCGGACATGGGGGAGCTCCTTGCGGGGAAGGGAGAAGAGAAGAGGGGAAGAGGGGAAGAAGAGAAGAGGGAGGGCAAGGGCAAGGGCAAGGGCAAGGGCAAGGGAAGACGGGGCGGGGGGAAGGTGGGATCGCGAGGGGCCTCAGCCGATGAGCTGGCCGCCGTCCACCCGCAGCACCTGCCCCGTCACGTGGGCCGCGAGCTCCGACAGCAGGAACAGCGCCGCGTTCGCGACGTCCTCGGGGCGGCCGACGCGGCCGAGCGCGGCCTCGGCGCGGGCGGCCTCGCGCAGCGCGGGCGCCAGCGCCGAGGTCATGGGCGTCTCGATCCAGCCGGGCGAGACGACGTTCACGCGCACGCCGAAGTGCCCGAGCTCGCGCGCGGCCGTCCGCCCGAGCGCGATCAGGCCCCCCTTGCTCGCCGCGTAGGCGGCCTGGCCCCGCTTGCCCCGCTCGCCGTTGATCGAGGCCACCAGCACGACGGCGGGGGCGGCGCCCGGCCGCGCGGCCCGCAGGTGCGGGGTCGCGGCCCGCAGCACGTGGAAGGCGCCGCTCAGGTTCACGTCGAGGACCTCGCGCCAGGGCTCGTCCTCGAGCTTCCAGAGCGGCGCGTCGCGCGTGATCCCGGCGCAGTAGGCGACGAGCTCGAGCCCGCCGAGCGCCGCGGCCGCGCGCTCGACGGCGTCCCGCGCGGCGGCGGGGCGCGCGACGTCGGCCTCGAGCGCGGCCCCCGGCGCGCAGCGGGCCGCGACCTCGGGGGACGGCGCGCGCA
>JANJTH010000784.1 GCA_024711205.1 Planctomycetota bacterium
TCGAGCGACGGCGCCGGCAGGCGCGGGGTCGCCTCGAGCCGCACCAGCGGCCGCGCGACCTCGGTCAGGAGCGGGGCCACGACGCCGAGCAGCGCCGCCGCGGCGAGCGCGGGGCCGAGCCAGGCGCGCCGGCGAGCGCCCGGGCCCGCCTCGACCTCGACCCCGGCGAGCGCCGCGCGGAGGTCGTCGTCGAAGGCCCGCCACACCGCGGCGCCGGGCGCAGGCGCGACGCCCCGCACGGCGGCGGCGACGTCCGCGAGCGCCGCGACGTCCGCGCGGCACGCGGCGCAGGCGGCCAGGTGGGCCTCGAGGGCCGGGTCCTCGCCCTCCGGGGCGCCGTCGGCGCGCGCGACGAGGAGCGGGCGGAGGTCCTCGCAGGCGCCCCGCTCCTCGGGCGCCGGGGCCTCGGCCGGGCGCGGGCTCACGGCGCCCCGCCCGCCGGCGCGCCGAACCGCGCCGCGAGCGCGGCGCGCAGGGTCTGCCGGCCGTAGTAGATCCGCGACATGACGGTGCCCTTGGCGATCCCGAGCGTGCGGGCGATCTCCTCGTAGGAGAGGCCCTCGACGTCGCGCAGGACCACGGCGTCGCGCTGCGCGGGCGGGAGGCGCTCGATCGCGGCGCGCACGAGGGCCCGGGTCTCGGCGCGCTCGAGGTCCTCGCCGGGCGCCGGCGCGCGCTCGTCCTCGACGAGGCCGTCGTCGGGGAGCGCGCCCGCGGCCCCGGGGCGGCCGCGGCGCGCCCGGCGGTCGAGCGCGACGTTCACGGCGATCCGGCGCGCCCAGGTCGCGAACGACGAGCGCCCGTCGAAGCGCCCGAGGAACCGGAAGGCCCGCACGAGGGCGTCCTGCGTCGCGTCCAGGGCCTCCTCCTCGTCGCGCAGGACCCACCAGGCCGCCCGGTGCAGCGCCGCCCGGTGCGTGGCGGCCAGCCGCGCGAAGGCGTCCCGATCGCCCTGCCGCGCGCGCATGAGCAGGGCCTCCTCGTCCACGAACCCCTGCCTCCCCGGACCGCCCCCGCGGGCGCCCGATTCGACCGGGGTTCGCTCCCCGGCGCAAGTCGAGCCCTTCCAACCACGTTCCTCCCGTTCCCGTTCCCGTTCCCGCGGTCCCGCAAGGCCCCCTTCGCTCTTCCTCGCCCTTGCCCTTGCCCTCCCTCTTCCTCTTGCCCTCCCTCTTCCTCCTTCCCTCCTCCTTCCGCCTCCCCGCCGCCCCAGTAGACTCCGCCCCCGGGAGGCCCCCTCCGTGACCCCCCCCTGGCATGCTCGGCCCGCCGACGAGGCGCTCGCCGCGCTCGAGACGTCCCTCGCCGGCCTCACCGACGCGGAGGCCCTGCGCCGCCTCGAGCGCGACGGGCCGAACCGGCTCACGGCCCGCCGCGGACGCCCGGCCTGGCGCCGGCTGCTCGATCAGTTCGTGCAGCCGCTCGTCGTCGTCCTCGTCGCGGCGGCCGCGGTCTCGCTCGCCCTCGACGACGCGGTCGACGCGGCCGTGATCGGCGCGGTCGTGCTCGTGAACGCAGTGATCGGCTACCTGCAGGAGAGCAAGGCCGAGCACGCGATCGCGGCGCTCGACGCGCTCGTGCAGGCCCAGGCGACCGTCGTGCGCGGCGGCGCGCCGCGCCGGCTCCTGGGCGACCAGCTCGTCGTGGGCGACGTGGTCCGCCTGCAGTCGGGCGACGCCGTGCCCGCCGACCTCCGGCTCGTGCGCGCGCGCGACCTCCAGGTCGAGGAGGCCGCGCTCACGGGCGAGTCGGTGCCCGTCCGCAAGGACCCGGCCGCGCTCCCGCCCGAGGCGGTCCTCGCGGACCGGCGCTGCCTGGCCTTCGCCGGGACCGCGGTCACCTACGGGCAGGCGACCGGCGTCGTCGTCGCGACCGGCGACCGGACGGAGACCGGCAAGATCGCGGGCATGATCGCGGGGGCGACCGAGCTCGAGACCCCGCTCACGCGCCGCCTGACCGCGCTCTCGAAGGTCCTCCTGTGGGTGATCCTGGGCGCCGCCGGGGGCATGTTCGCGCTCGAGGTCGTGCGCGGGCGCCCGCTCGACGAGACGTTCGGCGCCGCCGTCGCCTTCGCCGTCGGCGCGATCCCCGAGGGCCTCCCGGCCGCGGTCACGGTCCTGCTCGCCGTGGGCGTCTCGCACATGGCCCGCCGCGGCGCGATCGTCCGCCGCCTGCCGGCCGTCGAGACGCTCGGCAGCACGACCGTGATCTGCTCGGACAAGACGGGCACGCTGACCGAGAACCAGATGACGGTCACGCGCATGGTCGCGGGCGGGGGCCCGGAGGTCGTCGTGACCGGGGTCGGCTACGACCCGGCCGGCCGGTTCGAGCGCGGCGGCGCGCCGCTCGACCCGCTCGCGGACGCGGCCCTCGCCGCCTGCCTGCGCTGCGCGGCGCTCTGCCAGGACACGCGCGTCCGGCGCGAGGGCGGCGAGGTCGTGGTCGAGGGCGACCCGACCGAGGCGGCCCTCGTCGTGCTCGCCGAGAAGGCGGGCTTCGGGCCCGAGGCCGCGGCGGTCTGGGCGCGGCTCGACACGCTCCCGTTCGAGTCCGAGCACATGTACATGGCGACCCTGAACGCGCCCCCGCCGCGGGGGTCCCCGACCGCGCCCGGCGACCCCGAGGGGCCGGCGATCTGGGTCAAGGGCTCGACCGAGGCGCTGCTCGCCCGCTGCGCGGACGCGCTCGGCCCGGACGGGGCGCGCGGGCCGCTCGACCCGGACCGGGTGCACCGCGACGTCGCCCGGCTCGCCGCCGAGGGCCTGCGCGTGCTCTGCCTCGCGCGCCGGGCCGCGCCCGCCGACCAGGCGAAGGTGGACCACGCCGACGTGGCCGGGCTGACCCTGCTCGGGCTCGTGGGCATGATCGACCCCCCGCGGCCCGCGGCGCGCCACGCGGTCGCCACCTGCCTGCGCGCGGGGGTCGCCGTGAAGATGATCACGGGCGACCACGCCGTGACGGCGGCCGCGATCGCGCGCGAGCTCGGGCTCGAGGGCGCCCGCGCGCCCGACGGCCAGCTCGAGGCGGTCACGGGCGCGCAGCTCGCCGCGCTCGACCCGGCGCGGCTCCCCGAGACGGCCGAGCGCGTCGCCGTGTTCGCGCGCGTCGCCCCCGAGCAGAAGCTGGCGCTCGTCCGCGCGCTGCAGGGGCGCGGGCACGTCGTCGCGATGACCGGGGACGGCGTGAACGACGCGCCCGCGCTCAAGCAGGCGGACATCGGCATCGCGATGGGCAAGGGCGGGACCGACGTCGCGCGCGGCGCCGCGGCCATGGTGCTCACCGACGACGACTTCGCGACGATCGAGGCCGCCGTCGAGGAGGGGCGCGGTGTCTACGACAACCTGGTCAAGTTCGTGACCTGGACGCTGCCCACGAACGGCGGCGAGGGCCTCGTGATCCTCGCCGCGATCCTCGCCGGGCTGACGCTCCCGATCCTCCCCGTGCAGATCCTCTGGATCAACATGAGCACGGCGCTCCTGCTCGGCACCATGCTGATCTTCGAGCCCAAGGAGCCGGGGCTCATGGAGCGCCCGCCGCGCCCGGTCGACGCGCCCCTCCTGAGCCGCTGGCTGCTCCTGCGGATCGCGATCGTCTCGACGTTCATCGCCGCCGCCGCGTTCGGGCTGTTCGAGTACTCGCTCGCGACCGCGCCGGGCGCCGAGGCGCAGGCGCGCACGGTCGCCACGAACACGATCATCGTGCTCGAGGTCGCCTACCTGTTCGCCTGCCGGAGCCTCACGCACCCGATCTGGCGGCTCGGCGCGTTCTCGAACCCGTGGGTGTGGGTCGGCGCGACCGTCATGCTCCTCGCGCAGCTCGCCTGGACCTACGTCCCCTTCATGAACCGGCTGTTCCACTCGGCGCCGCTCGACTGGTGGTGGTGGGGCGCCTTCACCGCGCTCGGGCTCGTCGTGTTCGTGCTCACCGAGGGGCTCAAGCTCGCGCTCGTCGCGCTGAAGCGCCGCAGCCAGGCCGCGCGCTGACCCCGGGTCGCGCGGGGCGCCAGCGCCCCGCGCGGCCGCTCAGCGCCCCTTGCGCAGGCGGATCGGCAGGTCCGTCGAGAAGACCTCGCTCGCCTCGAGCTTGGCCGCGACGGCGGCCACGTCGTACTCGGTCCGGCGCCAGAACATGTCGTTCTTCTTGATCTCGAGCCAGCAGGCGCGCGGGTCGCCGTCGCGGGGCTGGCCGACCGAGCCGACGCTCACGAGCGCCTTCTGGCCCTTCTGGTAGTGGAAGTGGCCGTCGATCTCGTGGGCCGGGAACCAGGCGAGCGGCGTCTCCGTGATCACGCCCGGGACGTGCGTGTGCGCGTGGAAGCAGACCTTGTCGACGTGCGTGAAGGCCGCGCGGAGCTTGCGGGGGTCGCGCCGGACGTCGCTCGGGAACAGGTACTCGTGGGGGCTGCGCGGGGAGCCGTGGTGGAACGAGATCCCGGCGCTCGAGAACGAGACCTGCGCGCCCTCGAGGAAGGCGCGCCGCTCGGCGCCGCGCTCCGGCCCGTCCGCGTCGAGCTGCTCGCGGGCCCAGCGCAGCCCGTCGGCCGTCTTCGCGATGTACCCGGTCGGCTCGGCGAG
Source organism: Planctomycetota bacterium (assembly GCA_024711205.1). Lineage (GTDB taxonomy): Bacteria > Planctomycetota > J058 > J058 > J058 > JANJTH01. The sequence goes on from JANJTH010000784.1 coordinate 4,575, forward strand.
CACGCCCTCGTCGTGGTCGCCGCGGATCGCCATGAAGCAGCGCTCGCGCACCAGGTCGACGCAGGCGGCGGGGTCGGGGCCGAAGCCGACGACGTCGCCGAGGCACACGATCCGCTCGATCCCGCGCGTCCGGATGTCCTCGAGGACCGCGAGCAGCGCCTCGAGGTTCCCGTGGATGCAGCCGATCACCGCGTAGTGCACCCGCGCGCCCCGCCTCGCCGGCCCCCGCCCCGGGGGTCCCTCCGAGTCTAGCGGGCGCCCCCGGGGCCGGTCACGTGTGCGAGCGCCGGGGCGCGTTCGAGCCGGTGCGTGGGGGTCGCAGGGTGAGAGCCCGGCGCGCGGCTTGACCGCCGCCCACCTCCTCCTGGCTCGCAGCCTGCGAGCCAGCCCGACGGGCCCCAGAGTTCGAGGCCTCACCTGGCACGGCACCGTCGTTGCGCTGCGGGCGCCTGGCCACCCGTGCGCTGGCGGCCAGGAGGCGCCCTTGTCCGTCGAAGTGAGCTCTGCGAGAGGCTCCACGTCCTCTCGCTCGCGCCTCGCGAGGCCCGTCAGCACCGGTTGGCTCCACGCGAGCGGTCAGCCCGCGCTTCGCCTCGGCCCCGGCGCCCGCCTGATCGTCGGTCGGGGCCAGGACGTCGACCTCCGCCTCGACGACGCCTCGGTCTCCCGCCGCCACCTGCGGGTCGAGTGGCCGCTCGGCGCGCAGTGCCCGCTCGTCGAGGACCTCGGCAGCGCGAACGGGACGCATGTGGGGGGGATCCTGCTGACGCCCGGCGCCCCGGCCACGCTCGTGCCGGGGACTCGCCTCGAGGTCGGACCGTTCGAGCTGACCTTCCTGCGCACGGACGGGCGCGCGAGCGAGCCCGCCCCGGCGCCCCGGATGCGCGCCGCGCAGACGCCGATCGGCTACCACCGCTTCCAACGCGCGACCGCGGGGCCGGCCGCCGCGCCGACCGATCACCCGACGACGCCGCGCAGGGCCCCGACCTGACGCGGGGCGAGCCCCCCGTGGCCGATCGCCGGAGCCGCGCTCCCCGCCGACGCTCGGGACACTCGTGTCCCGAGCCAGAAGTCCCGCAGCGAAGTCCGGAGGCATGGTCGCCGCAGGCAAGGCGCGAGGAGGCCACCCATGCGGCGCATAATGGCCGACGAGCAACGCAGCCAGCGGCGACGAGGGCCCGGACTTGGCGCGTGGACTTCTGGCGAGGGACACTAGTCGGCGCGCGCGGCCCGGAGGGCGGCGCACAGCCCCTGGACCTCCTCGGCGAGCCCGGCGAGCGAGGACCCGGTCCGGAGCCGGTCCTGACAGGCCCTCGCGCGCGCCCCGACCTCTGGGAAGCCGTAGGTGTCCGCGGTGCCGGCCAGGCGGTGCGTCTCCAGGCCGACGCGCGCGCCGTCGTCCGCCGCGAGCGCCATCTCGAGCACCTGCGCCACCCGGGTCAGGTCGGCCACGTAGGCGGTCACGAGCCGCGCGAGGCGCGGGTCCCGGCGCGGGGGCCGGGCCGGGCGCGCGGCCTCGGGCAGGTCGTCCGCGGACGGTCGCGGCCGCGCACTGAGCCCCGGCTCGCGCGCCGCCCCCGGGGCGTCGCCCTCCGTCGAGGGCGCGAGCGCCGCTCCCGCCGCCCTGGCTAGCAGCCGGCCGAGGCTGCGCCGGAGCGTCGCGGGGACGACCGGCTTGCTCAGGTAGTCGTCGCAGCCGGCGGCCAGGCACATGGTCCGGTCCCCAGCCATGGCGTGGGCCGTGAGCGCGACGATCGGCCCGCGGAACCCCTCCGCGCGGAGCCGGCGCGTGGCCGCGTAGCCGTCGAGCCCGGGCATCTGCATGTCCATGAGGACCAGGTCGAACGGGCGTCCGGCGCGCGCCTCGCGGCGGGCGGCGGCCAGCCCCGCCTCCCCCTCCGGGGCGACGACCACCGTCGCCCCCCCCCGCTCGAGGAGCAGCCGCAGGAGCTCCCGGTTCGCCTCGTGGTCGTCGACGACGAGGAGCCGTCGCCCGGCCAGGTCGGGGTCCTGACCGCCCCAGGCGCTGCGCGAGAACTCCCCGGTCGGAGGCGCGGCGGCCGCACCCGTCGCGAGCGTGACGGGCACCTCCAGCGTGAACGCGCTGCCCTGCCCCGGCGTCGAGGCGACCGTGAGCGTGCCGCCGAGCAGCCGCGCGAGCCGGCTCGAGATCGTGAGCCCGAGCCCCGTGCCCTCCCGGCGCGGCGCGCCCGGCTCGCGGACCTGCGTGAACGGCTCGAAGACCTCCCCGAGCCGCTCGGCCGGGATCCCGATCCCCGTGTCCGTGACCGCGACCCGAAGGCGGGGCCCGGACGCGGGCTCGACGAGGCGCGCCTCGACCCGGACGCGCCCTCGGTCCGTGAACTTGATCGCGTTGCTGACCAGGTTGATCAGGATCTGCCGGAGGCGCAGGGCGTCGACCTCGACGGCGTCGGGCGCCCGGCCCGTGAGCTCGACCTCGAGCTCGAGCCCCTTGTCGCGCGCGAGCGGGCGCATGAGCGCCTCGACGTCGGCGAGCAGGTCGAGTGGAGAGGCCGGGGCCGGCTCGAGGTGGAGCTCGCCCGCCTCGATCTTCGACAGGTCGAGCAGGTCGTTGAGCAGGGCCAGGAGGTGGCCCGAGTTGCGGCGGAGGCGGCGGGCCCACGCTCGCCGGTCGGGGTGGTCGGGGTCGCGCTCGAGGAGGTCCGCGTAGCCGATCAGCGCGCCGAGCGGGGTGCGCAGCTCGTGGCTCATGTGGGCGAGGAAGCGGCTCTTCGCCGCGTTCGCCGCCTCCGCCTCGGCGCGGGCCGACTCGAGCGCCGCCTCGACGCGCTGCCGCTCCGAGCGGTCGCGGAGCGCGGCCGCGACGTAGGTCCGGCCCGCCAGCGCGACCGGCCGGGTGAGCGTGAGCTCGACGGGGACGCGCGCGCCGCTCGCGTGGAGCGCCGTCAGCTCCCGCCGCGCGCCGGACCGACCCAGCGCGCCCGTCGCGCGGAAACCCGCGAGCGCGGCCCGCGCCGCCGCGCGCTGCTCCGCGGGCACGAGGACCTCCTCGAGCGGCCGCCCGCGGACGGCCTCGGGGTCGTGCCCGAGCAGCCGGGCTGCCCCCGCGTCGAGGAGCGCGATCCGCCCCAGGTCGTCCAGCACGACGAGGGCGTCGAGCGCGTGGTCGAGGACCGCCCCGCCGACCGCGGCGCGCAGCGCGTCCGGCTCGGGGAGCGGGGGCGGCGGCTTCGACTCGCCGGGCATCGCGCGCGAGCCTAGCAGAGCCGGCCCCGCGCCACGATCATGCGCGGCGGCCGCGAGGGGCCCCGCATGGACGACGCCGCCCACATCCTCGTGATCGACGACGACCCCCACTTCCGGGCGCTCGCCGGCGCGCTGCTCGAAGCGCACGGCTACGCGGTCCGCGAGGCGACCTCGATCGACGAGGGACTCGCCGGCCCCGAGCCCGACGCGGTGCTTCTCGACTGGCAGCTCGGCGAGGCCGACGGGCTCGAGGCCATGGCGCCGCTCCGGGCCCGGCTCCCCCGCTCGCCCGTGCTCCTCGTCACGGCCCACAGCGCGCCGGAGGTCGCGGTGCGGGCGCTCCGGAGCGGCGCGTTCGAGTTCCTCCCCAAGCCGCTCGACGAGGCCCGGCTCGTCTCGGCCGTCGCGGGCGCAGTCGCGCAGGCGGCCCTGCTGCGCGAGCTCGACGCGCTCCGCGCCGACGCGGCCGGCGAGGGGTTCGAGGGCCTGATCGGGGGCTCCCCGGCGATGCTCGACGTGTTCGCGACGATCGCGAGCGTGGCCCCGACCGACGCCCCCGTCCTCGTGACCGGCGAGTCGGGGACCGGCAAGGAGCTGATCGCCCGCGCCGTCCACCGGCGGAGCGGGCGCAAGGGGGCGTTCGTGGCCCTCAACATGGCGGCGCTCCCCCGCGAGCTCGTCGAGTCCACGCTGTTCGGGCACGAGAAGGGGGCGTTCAGCGGCGCGGACCGACGCCGCGTCGGCGCCTGCGAGGAGGCGGACGGGGGCACCCTGTTCCTCGACGAGATCGGCGAGATGCCCCTCGAGCTGCAGGCGAAGCTGCTCCGGTTCCTCGAGGAGGGCACGCTGCGCCGCGTCGGGGGCTCGGGCGAGGTGCGCGTGGACGCACGGGTCGTCAGCGCGACGAACCGTGACCCGCAGGGCGCGGTCGAGCAGGGCCTGCTCCGCGCCGACCTGCTCTACCGGCTGAACGTGGTCCCGATCCGCCTCCCCGCGCTCCGCGAGCGGCCGGGCGACGTGGCGGCGCTCGCCGGGCACGCCATGCGCCGCGCGGCGCAGCGGTTCGGCAAGGCGTTCGACTCGATCGAGCCGGCCGCGCTCGCGCTCCTCGAGGCCTACCCGTGGCCGGGCAACGTGCGCGAGCTCGTCCACACGATCGAGCGGGTCGTGATCTGCCAGCGCGGGCCGACGCTCGCCGCGCACATGCTGCCGCGCGACGGGGCGTGGGAGGCCGTGGCGGGCGCGGTCCTCAGCCGACGCGCGCCGCCCGCGGCCGGCGCGGTCGCCTCG
>JANJTH010000819.1 GCA_024711205.1 Planctomycetota bacterium
GTCTGGACGCTCCGCGGGCGCGGGCTCGACCTGCGCGGGCACGAGGCGCGGCTGGAGGTCCGGCCGCAGGGCGGCGGGCGCTACGCGGTCCGCCGGACCGCGCTGGCGCGCCCAGGCGCGACGCTGGCGCGCCCAGGCGCGACGCTCGCGCGCCCCGGCGCCGGCGCGCAGGACACGAGCTGGGAGGGCACGGCCCGGGTCCGCGCGGGCGGGCTCGAGGTCGAGCTGCCGCGCGCGGGCGGCGTCGTGGGCGCGCTCACGGGCTCGAGCGAGCTCGCGCCCCTGCGCGGGCACTACCGGCGCGTGCTCGGCCGGCTCGTCGGCTGGGCCGAGGTCCCCGACCCCCGGGGCCGCGGCGTGCGCGTCCTCGAGCACGGCCCGCGCGCGGGCGCGGCGCCTGCCCCCGCGTCCGGCCCGATCACGCGCTGGCCGCCCGCGCTCGGCGGGCGGCTCCGGGTCGCCGGGCAGCGCCTCGTCGACCCCGCCGGCCGCGAGGTCCTCCTGCGCGGGATGAACGTCGGCAGCAAGGCCGCGCCGTTCCTCCCCCCGCACGGCGACGCCGACGCGGCCGCGCTTGCGCGCGACCTGGGCGCCGACGTCGTCCGGCTCTACGTCGCCTGGCGCGCGCTCGAGCCGGCGCCGGGGGTGCACGACGCCGCGTACCTCGACCAGGTCGTCGCCGCGGCCCGGCGCTTCATGGACCGCGGCGTCTACGTGATCGTCGACGTGCACCAGGACGGCTGGGGCGGGCCGTTCGCGGCCCACGGCGCGCCCGACTGGGCCACGCTCGCGCTCGCGGAGCCCGCGCTCACGCTCCCGCCCGGGGCGCCCTGGCAGCTCCGCTACCTCGACCGGCGCGTGTGGGGCAGCTTCGAGGCGCTGTGGGCGAACGCGCCCGTGCCGGCCACCGGGCGGGGGCTCCAGGACCACTACGGCGCGGCGCTCGCCGCGCTCGCCGCGCGCTTCCGCGGCGACGACCTGCTGCTCGGCTACGACCCGATCAACGAGCCGTTCCCGGGCCGCGAGACGCCGGAGGCGCTCGTCCGGCTCGCGGTCGCCGCGGTGCCGGCCGCGCTCGGAGCCGGCGTCTCGGCGGGCTTCCAGCGGCTCGCCCGCGGGCAGCCGATCGAGCAGGCCTTCGTCGAGGCCCTCCTCGCGCGCGCCCGCGACCCGGCCCGCCACGACCGGCTCGTGCGCGCGCTCGGGCCCGTGAACGCGCGGTTCGAGCGCCGGCTGGCCGCCTTCTACGGGCGCGTGGGCGCCGCCGCGCAGGCGGCCGACCCCGGGCGCCCGATCCTGATCGAGCCGATCGGGCCCGTCGGCGTGGGCGTCCCGACGTCCCTCCCGCGCCCCGTGACCCCGGCCGGCCGGCCGCTCGCCGAGGTGATCTACGCGCCGCACCTCTACGACTCGTTCGTCGACTCGGGCCAGCCCTGGGACGGCGACCTGCGCCGCCTCGCGCAGGCCCTCGAGCGCCACCTGACCCACGGGCGCGCGCTCGACGCGCCGGTGCTCGTGGGCGAGTGGGGGCACCTGAACCCGAGCGCGGGCCGCCCGGTCGCGCTCGCCCGGGAGCTCTCGCGCCTGCTCGACGACGCGCGCGTCCACGCGACCTACTGGGAGCACCGCCCCGGGCGCGACGACCCGGCCGTCCTCGCGGCCGCGTCCGCCCCGCGGCCCCGGCGCGTCGCGGGCCAGCTCCTCGAGTCGCGCTGGGACCCGGCCGCGCGCCGGCTCGTCGTCCGCTACCGCGCCGACCCGGCCGTCCGCGCGCCGACCGTGCTGGCCGCCCCGGCGGCCCACTGGCCCGGGGCGGTCCGCGTCACGGTCGCGGGCGCGCCCGCCGAGCACGAGCACGACGCGGCCGGCGGCCACGTCCACGTGTGGACGAACACGGACGCCGTCGTCACGGTGACCGTCGAGTAGCCCCGGCGCGCCGCGCCCCGGCGCGGCGAGGGGCCCCGGCCGCCGCCGCGGGTCGCCCCCGGGCGTCGTCCGCGGGCGTCAGGCGACGGCGCCGCGCAGGCGCCGGGCGGCCTCGCGGAGGTGCGGCAGGCCCGTGGCCTCGAGCGCGTCGGACAGGTCGGTCGCCCCGCAGGCCAGGCTCACGTCGAGGAACGAGCGCGGCATGTGGGAGAGCTGCGCGCAGAGGAGGTCGGTGAGGAGCACGAACAGGGCCGGGTCCTCGCGCACGAGGTCCACGTCGACCTCGAACGAGGACTTGAGCAGGTGCAGCCAGCGCTCGTAGGCGTCGGGATGCCGCTCGAGCGTGCCCGCGAGGAACGCCCACGAGACCTCGGTCAGGAGCGCCTGGCCGTCGCCGCGGTGGGTGCCCCGCCAGCAGTGCTCGAGGCGCGTCGCGCCGACCGGCAGGTCCGCGCGGTGGAGCGGCGGCGGGAACCGCCCGGGGTCGAGGTGGACCGTGAGCTCGACCCAGTCGAGCGCGCGGTCCTCGGGGTAGGGCGCGAGCGCCTGGGTCAGCGCGCCCTGGCGGGCCATGGCCTCGTAGCGCTCGCGCGTCGCGGGGGCCGGGTCGCCGAACCGCCGCGTCCGCTCGTCGAACACCTTCACGAGCGAGCGTCCGGCCGGCAGCTCGAACCAGAGCGTGGCCTGCGACCCGTCGGGGTGCGCGATCGCGAGGTGGTGCAGCCCGGGCGGCACGCGGTCGATCCCCCGGTGCTCCTGGCAGAACAGGATCGTCGAGAGGTCGAGCCGGAGCTGGCGCGGGCCGAGCCCGAGCAGGACGAGCGCGCCAGGGCGGAGCGAGAGCGACGTGTCGCCGCCGCCGAGCGCCGCCCAGGGCGGCTCGGCGGGCGTCAGCGGCGTGGGCGGGTCGTCGGGGCGGGGCGTCGGCATGGACGCGCGCGCGATCCGCTCGAGGTCGTGCGCGTCGGCCGTCGCGACCGGCCCCGTGAGCCCGAGCGGCGCGCGCTCGTGGCCGCGGGCCGGCCCCGACCCGGGCAGGGCCCGCCGGGCCCCTCCCGCGAGGAGGGGGGCCGGGCGGTCGAGGTCCGTCGGCGGGCAGTCCAGGCGCGGCGCGCGCAGGTTCGGGTCGGTCACGGGGATCGGGCGCAGCGGGCCGGTCGCAGGGACGAGGCCCTGCGTGAAGCGCCGCTGCAGGCGCGCGAGGAGCTGCGCCTGCGAGAGGCCCATGGCGCCCGCGACCGCGACGAGCCGGCGCTGCTCCGAGCGGTCGAGCCGGCCGTCGGCCGCGGCGACCTCGATGATCCCCTCGAGGAGCAGCCGCTGCTCCTCGGGGCGGCGCCCGATCCGGATCGCCTCGTTGCGCGCCCCCTCCTGCTCGAGCCGCTCGCCCTCGTTCGGGGTGATCGCGAGCGCGTCGCGCCACCGCTCGAGCACGTCGCGCTCGGCCGGCGGCACGAGCCGGTCGCAGTGCGCGACGTGGCAGAGCAGGCGGAAGATCCGCCGGCGGCCGTTCGGCGAGACGTCGGCGCAGGCGCGGCGGAGGTCTGGCGCGCCCACCTGCTCCACCATCCGCCGCCTCCGATCGCCACGCGCGCGCCGAGCCCGCCCCGCGCGTGGCGTAGCCTACCGCGTCCCCGGGCGGGGCGTCCCCGGACGCGCGACCGGGGACGCACGGGCCGCGCCGCTGGCGAGCCGCGACGGCCACGAGTACGGTGCGTGCCGGACGGGGCGGCGAGAAGGCGGCATGACACGACGAAGCGGCGACGGCCGGGCGGGCCGGGCGGGCCGGGCGGCCGCCCTCCTGCTCGGCGCGCTCGCGGCGGGGGTCGTGGGCGCGCCGGCCACGG
>JANJTH010000841.1 GCA_024711205.1 Planctomycetota bacterium
CGCGGGCCCCTGCCCGGCGGCCGGGCCCCCGGGCGCGGCGCACGCGCCCTCGTCCAGCTCGGGGGCCCCCTCCGCCGCCGGCGAGTCCCCGCGGGCCAGGGCCTCCGTGACGGCGGCGCGCCGGAACCGCCCCGCGAGCCGGGTCGACTCGCTGGCCGGGCGCGCAGGGGCAGCGCCCGGGCCCTCGCCCCCGGCGTCCTCGCCCGCGGGGGTCGCCTCGAGCCCGACGGGTCGCAGGTCGTGGCGCGTGGGCGCGTCGAGGTCGACGCCGGCGGGACCGGGGGCCGCGTCCAGGTCGACGGCGCGGAGGTCCGCCCGCGTCTCGCCGCGGAGGTCCCCCGGCGTGAGCGCCTTGTACTTCGAGGAGAACCGCCGGTGCTTGCGCGTCTCCACGGGCGAGCGCCGCGCCACGTCGAGCGGCGAGGGGCCGCTCGGCAGGTCGTCACGCAGGCGCAGGGCCGGGATCCAGGCGCGGCCGGCCCGCCAGGCCGCCCCGGCGACCGAGGCGCCCGCCTTGCGGAGCCGACCGGTCACGGTCGCCTGGGGGGCGCGCCGGAGCTCGAGCGCGACCTCGCCGCGCCACTTCCGCGACGGGTCCCGCGCCAGGCTGCGCCGGAACGCCGCGCGCGCGGCGCGGTAGAGGCGCCGCGCCCCGCGCGCGTCGCGCCGGGCCGCGTGCCGCTCGGCGAGGCGCAGCGAGACGACCCCGAGGTGGAACAGCGGGTCGGGGTCCGTCCAGTCGACGTCGAGGCTGACCGCCCGCTCGAGCTTGCGCCGGGCGTCCTCGAGGTCGTCGCGGAGGTAGTCGACGAGCCCCTCGCGGAGGAGCGCGGCGCGCGCGGCCTCGAGCGCCGGGCGGTCGACGCCGTAGGAGAGCCGGTACGTGTGCCACATGCCGAAGGTCCACACGACCGCGAGCGCGACCAGCGACGCGCCGCGCAGCGCCTCGGGCGACGCCGTCGACTGCAGCGTGGACCCCAGGAACACGCCGTTGAGCGCCGTCGCGAACAGCCCGAACAGGAGCGCGCCCGTGACCCACCGCTCGAGGTAGAAGTGCCCGAACCCGGTGACCGCGCTCAGGGTCATCGCCACGAGGTTGCGAGGCGGGCGGCTCACTACTGGAGCGCGGACGGGTCGACCAGGCCGCGCACCTCGAGCGTCCGCACCCAGACCTCGGCCCCCTCCGCGTAGAGCCCGACCACGCCGGCCAGGCGGCGGGCCTCGACCCGGTGCGTCCGCCCGACCTTCGCCGGGGCGCCCTCGGGCCCCAGGGCGCCCCCGACGCCCACGGCGGCGCTGCCCCCCTCGGGGGCGCCGGCGAGCAGGCGCACGCGCATGGCCTGGCCCTCGGGGACCTCGGGGGACGTCCCCGTCGTGAGGAGCGCCGTGAGCCGGCCGTCGCCCTGCTTGGCCACGAGCTCGACGGGCTGGTGCCCCCAGTCGACGCCGACGCCCCGCTCGAAGTTGGGCCGCATGCCCGCGACGATCGCGAACCGCCCGACCTTCGCGCCCGGGGGGCGGACCGCCTGCACGGTCACGTCCACGACCTGGGTCAACGGCAGGGCCCGCAGCCACAGCACGACGGGCTTGCCCGGGGCCGGGCGGAGCTTGAGCACGGAGCGGCCGTCCTCGCCCGGCTCGACGACGGGCGGCGGGCCGGACAGGACGACGAGGTCCTCGGCGAGGCCGCCGTCCGGGTCGGCCCACGTCGCGACGACGCCGCCGCCGTGGAACAGCTCGCAACGCGTCGCGCTCCAGCCCCGCAGCCGCTCGCCCAGGACCATGCGCCCCGAGGCCGCGTCGATCGGGTCGTCGTGCGCGAGCCCCTCGACGACCGCGTTCCGCGCGCTCCGCCGCTCCGCCACCCGCGCGACCCCGGCCCGCGCCGCGTCGGTGTCCGGCGCCGGGTGCCAGCTCGCGATCCGTCCGGCGACCCCCTGCGCGTCGTCGAAGCGCTCGGCGTCGAGCAGCGCGTCGACCTCGCCCAGCTCGCGCTCCAGGCGCGCGGACACGGCCCGGTCGAGCTCCGTCCGCGCCTCGAGGATCCCGCGCGACGCCTCGGCGTCCGCCAGGACCTCCCGGGGCGCCCGCGCCAGGGCCTCGGACGCCTCGCGGAGCCGCTGCGAGCGGACGAGCTCGAGCGCGTCGCTCGCGAGCCGCCGCGCGCGCGCGAGCAGCTCCTCGCGCTGGGCCGCGAGCTCCTCGGGCGTCGGCCCGGTCGGCGCGGGGGGCGGCGGGGGCGGCGGCCGGTCGACGCCGCCGCCGTCTCCGCTCCCGCCCTGCGCGACGTTCGGCCCCGGCTTCTGCTTGCCGCCGCTCAGCGCGAACACGGCCATGACCACGAGGAGGAGCGCGATCCCGCCCCCCGCGAGCGCGAGCTGCCTGGGGTTGCCTGCGGCCCGCGGCCCCGCCGCCGCCGCCGCGGGGCGCTTGTGCTTCCCCGACGCGCCCTTCGTGGCGGCCGCGCGCTTGTCGGCCTTCGCCGCGGGCGCCTTCGTCGCGGTGGCCGTCCCGCCTGCGGCCTTCGCCGCCGGGCCCGCGGCCTCGTCGCCGCCAGCCGCCGCGATCGCCGCGGCGAGCGCGGGGTTCACGGTCGCCTGCTCGTCCTCCGAGTCGTCGGGGCTCCACTCGTCGGGGCCGACCTTGGGCGCGTCCTCGATCTTCTTCGGGTCCCACTCCCCCGAGGGCATCGAGAGGTCCATCGACTTCTTGCCCCACTCGTCGGCGGAGAGGGCCGCGTCGTCGGACATGTCGAAGTCGTCGAGCTCGGGCACGTCGAGGCCCGAGGAGGCGCCCGGCTCCTCCTGCGACCCCGGGGCCGCCGCGGCGGCGCCGAGCACGCCGTCGACGCCGGCCAGGACCGCGTCGAAGTCGGCGAGCCGCTGGGCCGGGCCCTTCGCCGTCATGCGCAGGATCAGCTCGGCCGCCTCGTAGGAGACCGTCACGCCGTCGGGCGGGGGCGGGATCGGCTCGTCGAAGTGCTTGACGAGCGTCGCCCTCGCGTCGGCCCCCTGGAACGGCTGCCGCCCGGTCAGGAGCTCGTAGAGGAGGATCCCGAGCGCGTACACGTCCGTGCGGACGTCGGGCGCGCGGCGCCGCTCCTGCAGCACCTCCGGGGCGAGGTAGGCCGGGTGCCCGAACGGGAGGCCGTAGCGCCCGAACCCGGCCCCGAGGCCCGCGGCCTCGGCGAGCCCGAGGTCCGCGAGCCGCGCCCGCCCGTCCGCGCCGACCAGGACCTTCTCGGGGCGGACGTCCCCGTGCGCCACGCCCGCCGCGTGCGCGGCGCGCAGCGCCTCGGCGAGCGCGCGCACGTGGGCGAGCGCCTCGGCCTCGGGCAGCGGCCCGCGCGCCAGGGCCTGGCGGAGCGAGCGCGCCCCGGCCACCCGCTCGAACACGACCATGTCGCGCCCCGCGACGTTCATGGCCTTGATCGCGCGCACGACGCCGGGGTGCGCGACCGCGGCGGCCGCGCGCACGGCCTCGAGCATGCGCCGCACGAGGTCCGGGTGCTTCCCGAACTTCTTCGAGACGACCTTGACCACGACCGGGACCGGCGCGCCCTGGACCTGCGCCTCGTAGGTCGTCCCGACCGTCCCGCGGCCGAGCTTCTCCCCGAGCTTCGGGCCGCCGGGCACCGTCGCGACGGCGGCGTCGTCGACGAGCTCGGCCGGGAGGCGGCCGGTCACCGAGGCGGTCCGCCCCGACGGGTCGGCGCCGAGCGCGGGGGCGACGTCGCTCAGGTCGGCGGGGCCGACCGTGGGCGCCTTCTCGATCTTCGAGACCGACCAGTCGTTCGACCGCCCCTTGTGGTCGACCTGCTTCGACTTCTCGCCCCAGTCGTGGGCCGAGATCGCCAGGGAGGTGCCCGACGCGGGGCGCCCGGGCGGGGCGAGCGCCGTGACGGGCTTACCCTCGAGCATCTGCGTGATCGCGGCCACGACCGTCCGCGCGTCCGGCAGGCGCTGCGCGGGGGACTTGGCCGTCATGCGCAGGATCAGCGCCGCGACCGCCGTGCTGAAGGTCACGTCGGGCGGCGGGGGCGGGAGCGGCTTCTCGAGGTGGTTGCGCAGGAGCGCGACGCCCTCGCCCTCGAACGGGAGGCGGCCGCAGACCATCGCGTAGAAGAGCACCCCGAGCGCGTAGACGTCCGTCGCCGCCGTCGGGCGCTCGAGCCCCTCCTGCAGCACCTCGGGGGCGAGGTAGGCGGGGTGGCCGAAGCGCATGCCGTACTGGCCGAACCCCGACGCGAGGCAGGCCGCGCGCGCGAACCCCAGGTCGGTGAGCTGTCCGCGCTGCCCGTCGAAGTAGACCTTCGCGGCGGAGATGTCGCCCACGAAGAGCCCGCGCTCGTGGGCGGCCGCGACGGCCTGGGCCACGTCGAACACGACGCGCAGGGCCTTCCGGGGCTCGAGCGGGCGCCCCGCGGCGAGCGCGGCGGCGACGGGCTCGCCGCGGGCGCGCTCGAACACGACGACCTGGCGCTCGTTGCAGATCCCGAGCGCGAGGGTCCCCGCGACGTTGGGGTGCCGGAAGCCCACCCACGCGCGGACGTCGGCGATCACCTCGGCGAGCACGGCCGGGTGCTGCCCGAACCGGCGCGAGATCACCTTGACGACCGTCCGCGCCCCGTCCGACTTGCGGCGCCCCTCGTAGCTCGTCCCGACGGGGCCGCGCCCGACCTTCGGTCCGGTCTGGAAGTCGTCGAGCCCGACCCCGTTCTCGCTCAGGTCGTAGAACTCGTCCTCGGGCCCGGGCGGCGGGGCGCCGGCGGGCGCGGGCGGCCTGCCGGGCACGAAGGACAGGTCGCCCATCGTGAGCTCGCCCGGCTCGAAGTCGGCGATGGCGCCCCCTGGCGCCGGGCTGGCCGGCGCCGGGGGCGGCCCGGGTCGCGGGGGAGGCGGGCCCGCGCCCGGCGTCGGCGGCGCGCTCCGCACGCTCGGGGGCGGGGGCGGCGCGGCCAGGCTCGGGGGCGGGGGCGGCGCCGCGAGCACCCCCGAGGCGCGGTGCACGCCCGAGCCGGTCCCCGCGGGGGGCGCGCCCGACATGGGCGGGAGCCCCGCCGGCGCCGGGATCACGCCGGAGCCGCCGCGGAACATGCCCGACTGCGTGACGGCCGCGGGCAACGGGGGGAGCTGGGGCGCGCGGAACACGCCGCTCGTCACGTTGGGGACCTGCGTCACCCCGCTCTGGTGCTGGCGCCGGAGCTCCTCGCGGGTCTGGGCGTCGACCTGCTGGGCCGTGGCCGGGTCCACGAGGCGCAGGTGCACGGCGACCTGGAGCGCCGTGACGGCCTGCCCTTGCTGGGCCTTCTCGTCGATGAGTTGCAGGCACTGCATGGCCTGCGCCTTCTCGGCGATCGACTGCTGCATGAGCTGCCGGAGGAAGGCGATGTCGTACGTGGTGGCCAAGGGTCTCCCGGCGCCGAGGGCCCGATGCAGTCTAACGCCGGCGCCCTGCGCGAGCATGGACCGGGCGCGCGGCCCGTCGCCCGGCGTCGGGCGCGGGGCCCGACGCCGGGCGCCCGCCGAGGTCGCCTTGACGCACTGCACGACGGAAGTAGCATCCGGCCCGACCTGGCGCGGCGCCGTCGCAGGGGGGGCGTGGAATCGGCATGGAGCACGACGAGCGAGAGCAGGCCAAGACCCTCCGGATCCTGGACATCGCGCCGGACCGAGCGCGCCGGCGCGAGTTCTCGATCCGGATCGCGAAGGACGGCCACGAGATCGTGACCGTCCCGGGCCGGCGCGAGGCCCTCAAGCGGCTCGCGGGCGAGGCGTTCGACCTGGCCGTCCTCGACGCCACGTCGGACCTCTACGACACGAAGCAGCTCGTGCAGGAGATCCGCGACGGGGCCCGCAAGAGCGACCCCGTGATCGCCGTCGTGGTCGAGCCACGGAACCGGCCGCCGAAGCACCGGATCGCGGGCCGGACCTCGAACGTGCTCCTCCTGCAGGACGGCTCCGTCGAGCACATGGCGCGGATCGTCGACCTCGCGTTCTCGATCCGCGACGGCGACGTCGACCCGAACGCGGTCGAGGAGGAGCTCCTCGACGACGAGCCGAGCGACGTCGCCGAGGTCAGCCCAGCCCGGCCATCGTGATCGCGAGCGGGACCTCCTGATACTCGGGGAAGCGGTCCTTCTCGTGCTTCGAGAAGATCGGCCGCCCGTCGACCTCGACGTCGAACACCCCGCCGTCCCCGCGGACGAGCTCGGGCACGACCTTCTCCTCACCGAACGCGGCCTTGAGCTCGGCGACCAGACCGGTCGCCTGGGGGCCGTAGTTTCAGCGGCCGCAGTACGTGATCTTGACCTTCACGAGCCCTCCCGAGGCCGCGGCCGCCAGGCCGCGACGGTCACAGCCGCGACTGATACTCCGCGTACCGCCGCAGGATGTAGTCGATGATGATGTTCTTCTCGAACAGCGGGATGTGCACGAACTGACAGCCCATGCCCCGCTCGACCTCGGTCCGCTTGTGCCAGAGGACCTTGGCGATCACGTTGATCTCCTTGGGGTAGCTGTCGATCCGGAAGTCGAGCGCGACCTGGCTCTGGACCGGGAACAGGTCCTCCTCCGTGTAGAGGAAGGCGCCCTCGGGCCCCAGGTTGACGATCGTGACCTGGAGCGTGGCCCCCTCGGGGTCCGAGAGGTTCTTCACCCGGGCCTCGATCTTCGTGTCGAGTCGACGGTACCGACGCTTCTCCGCCCCCACGCGCCCCCGCCCCTGCGCCGTACCGCGCGCGCTCCGCAGCGCCTCGATCATGTCAGAAGTCCCGGCCGGGCTCAACATGCAGCCGCGGCCGTCGTCCTGGCCCACCCCCGGCGGGCGGGCCGGCGCATCACTTCCGGTCCAACTCCAGGTAGAGCAACGCCCCGCCCGCGGCGGCCGCCGGGATCACGAACGCGTTCACGATCGGGACGGAGAGCAGGAAGAAGAACGTGAACCCGTAGCCGAGGAAGCGCCAGTCGTGGGTCCGCCAGAGCGTGACCTTCTCGCTCGTCGTGTAGGAGCGGCGCACCAGGTTGATGTCCGTGTAGTCCATGCCCGCGAAGATCGCGGGCGGGAGGAGGACCCACAGGAGTTGGCCGAGGAACGGCACGAGGTTGATCGGCAGGAGCAGGAGGTAGAGGAGCCCCTGCAGGAGCGTGAGGAGCACGGCGTCGACGACCGAGACGATCGAGTTCGCGTAGAAGCGCCCGAGGTCGAAGGCCTGGTGCTCCTCGATGCGGAGCACGATCCGCTCCGTCGCCTCCGTGAGGAGCTCCATGAAGGGCATGAAGAGGATCTTGTAGATCAGGTTGAACGGGAAGGCCGTGATCAGCCAGGTCATGATCATGGGGATCGCGATGAACGAGAGCCACTGCGCGACCCAGCCCAGCAGGAACACGATCTTGGCGAGGAGCCACCAGCCCCAGCCCGCGGCCTCCCAGCTCCCGAGCGAGCCGGCGCCCGTCTGGAGCGCGAGCCAGTTGCGGACGTAGCCCGCGATCCAGAACGCGAGCAGGAGCACGAGCAGGTTGAGGAGCAGCGGGACGATCGCGAACTTCCAGAGCGACGGGCTGCGGAGGACGCGGAACAGGCCGCGCGGGAGGTAGCTCGCGCCGCGGAGGACCTCGCGCCACCACTCGACGTGGGGGACGAGCAGGCGCCCGGCCTCGGTCGTCCGCACGCCGACCTTGCAGCGGACGCACGTCTCGGGCGAGTCCTTCGTGATCCGCTGGCCGCAGCGCGGGCAGCGGGCGCCGAGGGCGGGGTAGAGGGGCGTGTCGACGGCCAGCGCGGCCAGGCGCCGGGCCTCCTCCTCGCGGCGGCGCCGGAGCGCGGCCTGCGGGCTCTCGCCCGGATCGGGGGGCGGGGGCGGGGTCGGGTCGGTCATGGCGAGGCATGGTGCGCGCTCCGCTCCGCCGGATCAAGGGCGCCAGGCGGGCGGGACGGGGCGGCGGCCCCGTGCCACACTGCGCGCATGGCTCGGCGCGGTAGGGCGACGGGGAGGGTTGGCGGGCCGGGCGCGCGGTGCGCGCGCGCGGCGGGCGTGGCCGCGGCGGGCGTGGCCGCGGCGGGCGCAGGCTCGGCGGTTTTCACGGGGGCGGGCGATTCGGTTTTCGAGCAGGCCGCGAGCACGGCAGCCGCGGCCACGAGGGCGATCGTCAGGAGTTTCATGCGCGGAAAGGTTGCATTGGACTGCCGGGAGTATAGACAGGGCGGGACGAAACGGAAACCGCCCTGCTCACAAATGCAACTCAGGCGCCGGCCCGCGCGAGGGGCAACGCCGTCGTTTCCTTCACCTGCTCCAGCACGAAACTCGACTTCACGTCGATCACGCCGGGGTGCTTGAGGAGCGAGTCCATCACGAAGCGCGAGAAGTGGGCGAGGTCCTCGACGTGCACGCGCAGCAGGTAGTCCATGTCGCCGGTGGTGGCGTGGCAGGCTGCCACCTCGGGCCAGTCGCGGCAGGCGCGCGCGAAGGCGTCCGTGGGCATGCGCCCGCGCTTCTCCAGCTTCACGGTGACGAAGGCGAGCAGCCCGAGCCCGATCTTCGCCGGGTCCAGCAGCGCCGCGTAGCCGCGGATCACGCCGGCCTCCTCGAGGGCGCGCACGCGGCGAAGGCAGGCGCTGGGCGAGAGCGCCGCGCGCTCGGCGAGGTCGAGGTTGGTGATGCGCCCGTCCTTCTGCAGCAGGTCGAGGAGCTTGCGGTCGGTCTTGTCGAGGGCGGGAATGGCCATGTTCGCCGTAGGAGTGGACTTTGACGCAA
>JANJTH010000874.1 GCA_024711205.1 Planctomycetota bacterium
GCGCCGTCGCGGGCGAGCGCGGCGGCGGCGCGCCGGAGCGCCGCCTCGTTGGGGGCGATCGGCGCCGCAGGCCCCGGGGGGGCCGCGGCGGTCGAGTCGGTCATCGGGGTCCTCGGGGGGCCGCGGGCCTACTTGAAGCGCAGGACGGCGGCGACGCCGCCGAGCGCGCGCAGCTCGTCCTGGGCGTACATCACGTGCTCGACGCGCGCGCCCGAGAGGATCGCGAGCTCGATCGCCTCGTCGATCACGTCGGGGACCCTGCGCGTGGGGCGCTTGCAGAGCGGGCACTCGACGAGCGTCGGCGTCCGCTCCTGCTCGTCCTGGGGGCGGACGAACAGGAAGCTGCACTCCGGACACTCGCGGCCCGGCTGCGCCTCGCCGTCGACGACGACGAGCGTGCGGACCTTGCCGAAGAACAGGCTGCGGAGCGTCTCGTCGAGCCCCGCCGTCGCCATGCCCGACGACCCGAGCCCGTCCTGGATCTCGGCCAGCAGCTCGCGCTCCTTCTCGGCCTCGACGCGCTGCTCGACCGGCGCGACGGCCTTGCGGGCCTGGTCGGGCGTCAGGTCGACCGCGAGCTCCTCGCGCGCCACGATCCGCTGGCGGAGGTAGCTGTGGAGATGCTCCTCGAGCTGGGGGAGCAGCTCGCGCGGGCCGCCCAGGACCAGGCGGTCGAAGCTCCGCAGGCGGAAGCGCCGGAACGCGCGGTCGGCGACGGTCCCCAGGTGCTGGTGGAGCACGAACTGGGCG
This sequence comes from Planctomycetota bacterium, assembly GCA_024711205.1. GTDB lineage: Bacteria > Planctomycetota > J058 > J058 > J058 > JANJTH01. The sequence goes on from JANJTH010000874.1 coordinate 751, forward strand.
TGGTTGCGGCGCCGCAGCTCGTCGAGCCCCTGGACGCCGCCCGCGGCCGAGCCGCTGCGCTTGCGCGAGGCCCCGTAGCCGCCGCGCGCCTCGCGCTCGTACTCGTCCTCCTGGACGAGCTCCTCCCAGTCCTCGACCTGGCCCAGGTGGACCTCGAAGAGCTTCGCGCGCTTCTGGTCGCACAGGAGCACCCCGTAGCGCTCGAACTGGTCGATCAGGCTCGAGAGCGGGGACGCGTAGGGGCTGCGGTCGACGACGATCCGGTCGCGCACGTCGAGCGGCAGGTGGAGCTGCTCCGCGGGCTGGTCGTGGCCGAGGAACAGGGCGTGCGAGCCGCGCCCGTGGACCGGGGTCGTCTCGACGAGCCCCTCGCAGGTGGCGCGCGCCTGCTCGAGCAGGGCCCGGGCCTCCTTCTTGCGCCCGTCGCTCCAGCCCGTGTCGGTCTCGATCTGGGCCTCGCCCTCGCGGATGAGGTTCTTGAGCGAGGCGCGCCGCTCGGCGAGCGAGCCCCAGGCGCGGAAGTAGACCGTGATGTACGGGCTCTCGCCGCGCGGCATCGCGATGAGTCGAGCGATCCGGTCCTGGGTGATCATGTCGCGCGCCACGGTCGTGCTCCCTTCGTGCCCTCGAACGGGGGCGGATTCTAGCCGGAAGTCGGGGAGGGCCGCGCGCCTGCGGCGAGCGGCCCTCCCCGACTTCTGGATGGGCGGAGGGTGGGAGGGCGCAGCGGAGGGGGCGAGCGCCCGCCAGGGGCCGGGCCGGGCGCGAGAGGGCGCAGGGGCGTGCGACGATCCCGGGGCGGGCCCTGGGGCCCGCGGAGGGGCCATGACACGGAAGCTGGCGGGGCGCACGAGCGCCTCGATCGCCCTCGCGCTGCTCCTGCTCGGGCCCGGCGGCGTGCGGGCGCAGGAGCCGCCGGCCCCGGCGCCCGAGGCGGAGCCCGAGGCGGAGCCGGCCGACGGCCCGGTCGAGCGCTGGTACGAGCTCGTGCGCGACGGGGGGAAGCACGGGCACGCGCGCGTGACCTGGTCGCCGTCGACGTGGCAGGGGCGGCCGACGATCCACGACACGACGGTCGTGGTCGAGCGCAGCGTGCGGAACATGGCGGGGGTGCGGACGACCTTCGAGACGACGCTCACGATCGACCTCGAGCGCGACCGCGACGGGACGCTCTGGTGGCAGCGGGTCGTGGTCGAGGAGGCCGGGCGCACGACGACCGACGAGGTGACGTGGACGGGCGCCGGCTACCTGAGCGTGGTCCAGGTCGGCGACGCGCCGGCGCGACGGGTCGAGGTCCCGCTCGAGGCGCCCGTCGCGACGGACGCCGAGAGCTTCCTCGGCCCGCGGGCGCGCGCCGGCGCCCTCGCGCCGGGGGACCGCCTGACGCTCCGGCTGCTCGACGTGCGGGGGCGGCGGGCCCGCGAGGTCGAGCTCACGGTGCTCGAGCCCGAGACGCTCGAGGACCAGGCCTGGGCGCCGGGGCCGGTCCCGTGCGTCGTCGTGCGCGAGCGCGACCCGGCGGCGGGGAGCGAGACGCGGCTGTGGCTCGACCGCGAGGGCGCGTTCGTCCGCCTGCGCGCCGACGGGGTCGAGCAGCGCCGGGTGACCCGCGCGCAGGCCGAGGACATGCCGGCGCGCCCGCCCGAGTTCTCGGTCACGATGCCCGCCGTCCCGCCGCTCGAGCGCGTGTTCACGGCGCGGCGCCAGGCCGTCACGCTCCACCTCCTGCCCGACCCGACGCGCGCGCGCCCCGAGCTCCCCGCGACGGCGTTCTCGCGCGTCGTCGCCGCGCGCGGCGACGACGCCGCGGGCTGGGCGCTCGACCTCGAGCTCACGGCCCACGACGACCCGGCCGCGCAGGCGGCCTACCCGCTCGACGCGGCGGCGCGGGCCCGGTTCGCGCGCGAGCTCGAGCCGACCCCGATCATGCCCTGCGAGCATCCCGACCTCGTGGCGGCCGCGCGCGAGGCGATCGGCGACGCCGCGACGGTCCGCGAGGCGGCCGGCCGGCTCGCGCGCTTCGTGTTCCGCGCGGTCGACAAGGAGAGCCCCGACGTGGGCGAGCTGACCGCGCTCGAGATCCTCGCGCAGCGGCGCGGCGACTGCAGCGAGCACGCGGTCCTGTTCGTGGCCCTGTGCCGGGCGGCCGGGATCCCGGCCCGGCGCTGCTCGGGGCTCGTGCACATAGGCACGCTGTGGGGCAACCACGCCTGGGCCGAGGTGTGGGCGGGCGCCTGGATCGGGGCCGACCCGACGACGGGCGAGCTCGGGACGGCCGCCCGGTACATCCACTACGGCTACCAGGACGACCCGGAGAGCTTCCCGGGCGTCGCGTCGACGCGGATCCGCGGGCGCGCGCGGCTCGTCTCGACCGCGCTCGTGCCGGCGCCCGACGAGCTCGAGCCGGGCGCGCCCGAGGCGCTCGACCTGCGCGAGCCCGCGACGCTCCGCGTGGCCGACGTCGCGGCCCGCCGCTGGTCGCACCGCCTGTGCGGGCTCGAGGTGCGCGACCTCCCCGAGGGCTGGACGGTGCAGCTCCAGCCGACATCGTCCGCGGCGCTCCGGGGCCCCGGCGGCGCCTCGGCCTCGGTCTCCATCCAGGCCGACCAGGGCTCGACGCTCGAGGACCTCGGCGCCGGCGCGAACGGGACCTTCGCCGGGCACCCGGCCTTCGTGCTCGAGCAGGGCGAGCGCATGGCCACCGTGTTCGTCCACAGCCGGCGGCGGTTCGTGCGCGTGCTCCTGCGCGGCGACGCCCTTGCCCGGGCCGCGGTCGAGCGCGCCCTCGCGCCCACGTTCGGGCCCCCGCAGGCAGTGCCCGCCGAGCCGCCGCCGCCGGCCGAGCCGCCCGCGGGCGACTGACGGCGCGGCGAGCCCGGGGCTCGCGCCGGCTCAGCGCGGGAACGGCGGCAGGGCGGGGACGACCTGGCCGTCCGCCCAGGAGGCGCTCTCGCCCAGGTTGGCCCGGACCCAGCCATCCGTGGGGATCCAGCCCGCCCCGCCCCCGGGCCTCAGGCGGACGTACCACGTGACCCGCATGACGTAGCCCTGCCTCGCACGGATGTGCGGCGAGAGCCCCACGGTGAGCGCGGTCCAGCCGCCCGCCTCGCCCTCGAACCGGACGGGGAAGCCGTCGGGGTCCCTCGCCTGGCCGTCCCAGGCCAGGTCGAACGCGTGGCGCTCGAGCGGCGCGTTGAGCCAGGCCACCTCGAGCACGAGCTCGAACCTCGCGCTCGCGCCCAGGAGCCCGGGCGTGACCTTCACGGCGCCGGTCGCCCGGGGGACGTCGACCTGGAACGTGAGCGTCAGGTTGAGGAGCGCCGTGAGCTGGGCGTCGAGGTCGCGCCGGAGCTCGTGCAGGGGGACCGGCGACCAGCCTGGCCTCTCCGACCCGGGGCCCAGGACCCCGGGGTCGCCCCAGCGACAGTGCTGCAGGAACGTCTGCCAGGCCGTGTCCCCGGTGAACGCGACCAGGACCGTCCCGACCGCGATGAACACCACGCTCGTCGCGAGGACGGCCGCCAGGCCCCAGGGGGTCAGCACGACGACGCCGAGCGCGGCCGCCGCGTGGTACACGCCGAGCAGGCTCCCCACGGCGACGAGCCCGTTGCCGGCGAACACGCTGTCGTCGCTGATCCGCTTTGCCCCTCGCATCGCCCACACCGCGCTCCCCGCGTCGATCAGCCCGGAGACGATCGCCGCCACGCCGAAGCACCGGCGGTAGAACAGGCCCGCGTCGGTCGTGAGCGCGGCCGCGACATCGCCGGCGAGCGTCTCGGTCAGGGGTCGCTCGAACGCGACCGCGAAGTCGAGGCCCGAGCCGATCAGGCCGAGCACGTTCAGCAGGTCGGGGTCCTCGAGCGTCCCGGAGAGCGCCACGAGGAGGTTCGCGACCTCGAGCCCCCGGACGGCGCGCTCGAAGTGGAGCCCGGGGCTCGTCAGCGCCTCGAGCGTCGGCCGGTGCATACGCAGCGCCTTCACCCGCCGGCCGTGCTGCTCGAGGACCGCGCCCCCGAGGTCGGGGAGGTCGAGGACCTCGTCGGTCAGGGTGAGGAGACCGTTGCCCAGGGAGTTGTTGAGGTGAAGCAGCAGCTTGAAGGCCAGGTCGGGGTCCGGGTGCTTCAGGCCGACGAGCGTCGGCAAGGCCTCGGCGTAGAGGGCCAGGACGGCCGCGGCCCCCTTCCGGACCGCGGCGAGCGGCGCGCCCGTCAGCGGCTCCGGCGGGACCACGTAGAGGTTGAGCGGGCTCCGCGGGTCGCGCACCAGCTCGTCGATGAAGGCCCGCCCGGTGGGGCTCGCCTGGAGGCCGTCGCAGCCGTTGGCGTAGGCGACGAGCAGGTTCGCCAGGTCGTCGGCCTCGCGGCACTCCTCGTGCGACTGGACGCACGCTCGCATGGCCTGGCCCCGCAGATGGCCGACGAGCCGCCCCGCCGCGGCCTCCATCTCCCCGAGGAGCTCGGCGCGCTTGGTCCGGATGCGGTCGCGGTCACGCTCGAACGCGGCCAGCTCCAGGCACCCGCGGAGGCCGGCGGCGTCGTCGGGGTCGCCCGCCAGGAGGCCGTCGATGAGCTCGATCAGCGCGTGCTGCTTCTGCCGCTCGAGCGTCTCGCGGCGCTGCCGCTCGATGTCCGCCCGCATCGCCCCGGTCGTGCCCGGGAGCGGCGGGGGCAGGGGCGTGTTCCAGAGGTTGAAGGTGAGCAGCGCGGCGCAGTACTCGCGCTGCAGGATGTCCAGGAGGTGCAGCGGCTCGACGACCCGCGACACGAACATGCCGCGGAGGGGGCCCTCCGTCACCCGGAACCACCAGGGCGCGTCGCCCCGCAGGATGAAGTCGGCGTCGAGCAGGAGCTCGTCGTCGGCGAGCTGCCCCGCGTGCCCGGCCCGGAGGGCCTCGACCGCCTCCTGGGACAGGCGCAGGGTGGAGGCCACGAGCCGGTAGATGGCGCGCCCCCAGCTCGGCAGGTGGCTGGGGAGGATCAGCATGGGCCGGCGCTTGCTCGCGTCCGCCGTCGGCCGCCGCGCGGCGGGGCCGGGCGTGAGCTCGTCCGCCTCGAGGGCCGGGCAGCACTGGCCCTCCTCGTCCACCCAGACCTCGCGGATCCAGCGCGAGGGCTGGTCGCCGCCGCGCTGGAACACGTAGAGCCAGCGGCGGCGCAGGGGGTCGAACTCGAGCGGCGCGGCGCTGCTGGGCGCCGTCCTCCACAGCACCGGGACGACCGGGAACATGGCGCTCACGGGGCGGCCTCCTCGAGGAGCGGCCGCAGCCAGGCGGGGTCCACGCGCTCGTCTGCCCGGGTCCACACGAAGCTCGGGTTGCCCGTCCAGTCATCCTCGAGCGGCGCCCCCGGCGGCGCCGGCGGGTCGTAGGCGTGCGGCGCCGGGCGCGGCAGGAGCAGCTCGGCGCGCGTGGCCCCCGCGAAGAGCACGACGCGCCGCGAGGGGTCCGGCAGGTGCGTCAGGGTGTAGGTGGGCCCGTCGAGCAGGCCGTCGAAGTACAGGACGACGCCCGCGCCGCACGGCTCGCCGTCCGGCAGGGCCAGCGTCCGCGTGTAGGCGCCGTCCGAGCTGGCGAGCTCGAAGCGGTCGTCGTAGTCCTCGACCCGCTCGACGGCCACGAGGAGCTCGTAGGCGTCGAGGCGGTCCTCGAACCCGAGCTCCTCTTCGATCCGGTCGAGCCAGGCCGGGTAGTGCGGGTCGTCGGGGCCGGCGGCCAGCTCGCCCTCGGGCCGGGGCTCGACCCCGTCGGGGAAGAACATCACGTCCACGCGGCGGTTCCGGGCCTCGGAGACGCCGTCGGCCGTGGCGACCGCGGGGAAGTGCTCGCCGCAGCCGAAGGCCAGCACCGGCGTCCCGGCGGGGAGCGTGGTCCCGTCGGCCGCCATGTACGCCGCGATGAGCGCGCGCCGCGTGAGCGGGCCGCACGCGCCGTCCACCGCCAGCGCCGTCCCGCGCGCGGCGTTCGACCAGGTCTGGAAGCGCCGCACGGCCTCGGCGGTCGCGGGCCCGGCCGCGCCGTCGACGACGCCCCCGTAGAAGGGCCCCGCCTCGTCGGTGAGGGCCGAAAGCATGTACTGGTCCTCGCGGGGCCCCCACCGCCCGGCGCCGGCGGCGTCGTACCAGCCCGCCCAGGCGTCGACGTCGTCGCGCAGGAAGGCCGACAGCGCCCGCGCCCGGTCGAGGGAGAGCGCGAGGTTGAGGGCGTCGCCGCCGGCCCTGTCGGCGTGGCCGACGATGAGGACCTCGTGCCCTCGGTGCACGGCGTACCACGCCACCAGGGCGCGCAGCGCCGAGAGGGCCGTGGGGAGCACGAAGCACTTCGCGGTCTCGAAGTGCACGTCGCCCAGGAGGCCCCGCGCGACCCCCGCGCGGGGCACGAGCTCCACGGCCTGCGCGGGGCGGTCGAGCGCCTGCACCTCGAGCGAGGGCGCGTGCCCCGCGGCGCCGTCCTCCCCGGGCTCGTCCACGTCGATGACGGTCGCGCCGGGGAAGGCGTCGGCCGCGAGCGCCGGGCCCGCGCCGCGGACCAGCACGAGCGGCACGAGGAGCACCGCGTCCTTCGGCAGGCCGGCGGGCGCCGTGAGCGGCACCTCGAACGTCTCGCTGGGCTTGCCCGCGAAGAGCACCTCACCCCGGACGGTCAGGTCGGCGGCGCCTCCGGGGGCCAGCGCGACGTAGAGCGTGTCCGCGGGCGCCGGCGCGCGGCCGGACGCGCGCAGCGCGTCCACGTACCGCCGCTCGAGGACGCGCGCCTGGGTCGTGACCTCGGTCTCGGGGTCGGACCCGTCGACGGTCGCGCGCGGGGCCGTCGACCGCCCGCGGCGAAGGGTGAACGACCTGCGGCTCACGCGCATCGTGCGGGTCACCGCCGCGACGACCGTCCACGACGTCTTCTGATGTCCGCACGCCGCGCAGGTGTGCCGGTTGTCCGGGACCTCTCCGCCGCACCCCTTGCAAGACCAGGGCATCGCGCCTCCTGCCGGCCCCTGCGGACGCCTCGTCGGGTCGCGGACTCCGGCGCGGGGCGAACCATAGTCGGGCGCAGAAACGAGCGCAATCGCGTCGCGCCCCGCTCGCCGCGCGCGCGGTCCTCGGCGGCGACCCGCGACGGCAGGCGCGCCCGGGTGACCGCGTCGTCCGCCGCCGGCGAGGGCCCACCCCGGGCCCGATGGCGGGGGCGCGCGCGGCTGGCAGGCGCTACGCTCACGGCCCAGGGGGCACGCGATGATTTGCAAGTGCGGCTACGCGCACAACGTGGACGGGGTGACGCTGCAGTGCAAGCAGTGCGGGGAGCCGTGGCCGCCCCGCAAGAGCGGCGAGCTGCCCGCCGGGTTCGAGTCGGGGCGGGCCGACACGCGGCTGCAGCGGCGCGAGCACGCGCTCGTGGTCGCCGGGTCGCCGCCGTTCGCGCTCGTCCCGGGGACGGTCGTCGTGATCGGCCGGGGCGCCGAGTGTCAGCTCGTGATCCCTTCGTCGCGCGTGTCGCGCGAGCACGCGCGGATCGTCTGGAAGAACGACCTCCCCGTGCTCGAGCACCTGAGCCAGAGCAACCCCACGCTCGTGAACGGGCAGCCGGTCAAGGTCCACGAGCTCCGCAACGACGACGAGGTCCAGGTCGGCCCGTGGACCTCCACGTATCGGTCGCGGCATGACGGGCAGCCGCCGCCCGGCGTGAAGACCGCGGTGCCGGCCGGCACCACGATCGCGGAGGAGGCCCCGGCCGCGCTGGTCGGGAGCCTCGCCGCGTTCAAGCCCGCGGACCTGCTGCGCGACTACGAGCGGCAGGAGAAGACCGGCACGCTCGTCCTCACGGGCGCCGACGAGGAGGGCTGGGTCGTCGTCGAGGACGGCAAGTTCGTCACCGCCGAGCTCGGCTCGAAGTCGGGTGAGGACGCGCTGTTCGAGCTCCTGACCTGGGAGGAGGGCTTCTTCTCCTTCTCGAGCGAGCTGCGGAAGGCGACGAAGAAGATCCTGCGCAAGTTCGACTACATGGCCGAGGGCCCGTCGAAGCCCGAGCGCGCGACGAGGACGCCGATCACGGCGCTGCTCGCGAGGGCGGCGCAGCGCGCCGAGCGCGCGGCCGGCGGCGGGCCGAGCTTGCCCCCGGCGAGGCCCGGCGGCGGGCCGCCGGGG
>JANJTH010000919.1 GCA_024711205.1 Planctomycetota bacterium
CGGGCCCACCTCGAGGCCGCGCGCGCGCTCGAGGACCCCCGCTTCCCGTCGGTCGAGGCCGCGGTCGCCGCGGCGGCGCTCCGGCGCCTCGGGCCCTGACCGGCGCGGGCCCGCGAGGGCGGCCCCCGCCGCGCGCCCGGCGGGGGTCGCCCGGCGGCGGTTCCCAGCGCGCCGTCGGCTCGGCTACACTGTGCGGCCAACAAGGACCCCGGCCTTCGGCCCCGACCCCGCGGAGGCGCCATGCGTCTCATCGAGATCATCGGCAGCGAGGGGATCATTCCCCGCCTCGGCGCCGCCCGACGCGACGAGGCGTTCCTCGAGATCGTCGAGCACCTCGTCGGCACGGGCCGCGTGCAGGAGCGCCTCAAGGAGGACCTCCTCATGGCCCTCCTCAAGCGCGAGGCGCTCGGGGCGACGAGCATCGGCAACGCCGTCGCGATCCCGCACGTGAAGACCGACATGGTCACCGAGTTCGTGGGGGCGCTCGCCGTCTCGCGGGCCGGGATCGACTTCGCCCCGGGCGAGCCGCCGGTCCACGTGATCATCCTGTTCCTCTCGCCCTCGCGCGCCGTGTCGGGCCACCTGCGCCTGCTCGCGCACATCGGCGGGATCCTGAACCACGACGGCTACGTCAAGCTCCTGCGCGACGCGGACGGCAAGACCGAGCTGTGCGACCTCGTGCGCGACGCCGAGCGCATGATCTTCGGCGACCCGAGCGCGTCGGACGACGAGTCCGACGAGCGGGGGGACCCCGGGCGCGAGCCGGTCCTCGCCTGACGCGGGGCCTCGACCGGGCGCCTCGGCGCGCGGTCAGGCGCCCGCGCGGGCCGGCTCGACCCCGAGGAGCGCGGCGGCGGCGGCGCCCCGCGAGCGGGCGCCCGTCTTGGCGAGCAGGCGCTCGAGGTGCGTCTTCACGGTCGCGGGCGAGATCCCGAGCCGCGCCGCGATCTCGCGGTTCGTGAGCCCCTCCGCGACGAGGCGGCCCGTCTCCGCCTCGCGGCGCGTCAGCGCGAACGCGCGCGCCGCGCTGGCGAGCCGCGCGGGGGCCTCCGGGTCGAGGACCGTCCGCACGTGGATCGACCCGAGCCCCGCCCCGCCGCGGCCCGCGCCGGGCCCGGCCGTCAGGCGCGCGTCGAGCTCGAGCCGCCCCGGGAGGGCCGCGCGGGCGTGCTCGAGCGCGGCGAGCAGCGCGCTCGACAGGGCGCGGTGCCCCGCCGCCGGCGCCGGGCCCGGGCCGTCGGCCTCGCGCCGCGGCCGCCCGGACGCGCGCGGGCCGGCGCCCCCCGCGCCCCGCCCTGCCCCCGCCGCGCCGCGCGCGCGCGGGGGCTGGGCGAGCCGGAGCAGCGCCCGGTCCTCGGCGTCGAACGCGGGCGCCCCGGCCGGGCGCCGGAGCGAGTAGGCGAGGCGCGCGCCGCCGGGCGTCGGCGCCACGCCGTCGAGCACGTCCGCGGCGGGCGCGCCGACCGTCCGCGCCGCGGCCCACGCGTAGACGTCGCGCGGCGCGGTCGACTCGTCGTCCCGGCGGAGGAGCGCGAGGACCAGCCCGTCGAACTCGACGACGCGGCCGAGCGCCTCGGCGAGGCGATCGAGGCGCCCGCGGAGGCTGCCCCCGCGCTGCTCCGCCGCCCGCACGAGCGCGCACAGCGCCTCGACCCGCGCCACCCCGACCTGCACGCCCGCCCTCCCGGGCGGGGACCCGGCCGTCCCGCGCGCGCCGCGCGCGGGGGCCGCGTCCTCCCTCCGCCCGCGAGGGCTCGACGCACGCCCCGGGCCGCGCCGCGCTTCGGCCTTGCCGGTCTTGCTCTTGCCTGGGGTTGCGCTCCCCCGGCCGACCCGCCGGCCGCGCCCCCGCCGTCCGCGCGCGGAAGGCCCGCTGGACGATCCGAGCAAACTTTGCCCGCGGGGAACCACGACGAGACCCTCCCTCGCCCTCGGGCGCTCGGCCGGGGCAAGGGAGGAGCCTAGGTGCGGCCGCGCGCGGGCGGGATCATCGGACTTGATGATCGACGGCCGGGTCCGGGCCTGGCAGCCGCGCCCGCGCGCGGCCGCGGCGGCCCGCCCGCCCGCCGCCGGTAAGATCCCGCGCCGCCGGGGGTCCAGCCCCCGCGCCCCACGGAGGCGCCCCACGTGACCCTGCTCGAGGAGCTCGAGGCCCGCGGCCTGATCCACCAGACGACCGAGCACGAGGAGCCGCTCGCCAAGCACCTCGCGAACCCGGGCCGCGTCGTCTACGCCGGGTTCGACCCGACCGCCCCGAGCCTCCACGTGGGCCACCTGATCCCGCTGCTCGGCCTGCGCCGCTTCCAGCGCGCGGGCCACCGGGCCGTCGCGCTCGCCGGCGGCGCGACCGGCCTCGTGGGCGACCCGTCGGGCAAGAGCGAGGAGCGCAACCTCCTCGACCGCGAGGCGCTCGCGTTCAACCGCGACCGGATCAAGGCGCAGCTCGCGAGGTTCCTCGAGTTCGACGGCGCCAACCCGGCCGTGCTCGTCGACAACCTCGACTGGACGGGCGGGCTCACGCTCCTCGACTTCCTGCGCGACACGGGCAAGCACTTCAAGGTCAACCAGATGATCCACAAGGACTCGGTGAAGACCCGGCTCGAGCGCGACGGCGCCGGGATCAGCTTCACCGAGTTCACCTACATGCTCCTCCAGGCGAACGACTACCTGGTCCTCGCGCGCGAGCGCGGCTGCACGCTCCAGATCGGCGGGAGCGACCAGTGGGGGAACATCACGGCCGGGATCGAGCTGATCCGGCGCGTGCTCGGCCGCCACGTCTACGGCGCGACCTGCCCCCTGCTCACGAACGCCGACGGCTCGAAGTTCGGCAAGACGGTCGCCGGCGCCGTGTGGCTCGACCCCGCGCAGACGAGCCCGTTCGCGTTCCGGCAGTTCTGGTTCCAGACCCCCGACGCCGACGTCGTGGGCCGCCTGAAGCAGTTCACGTTCCTCCCGCTCGACGAGGTCGACGCGCTCGCCCAGGGCGTCGCCGCGGGGGCCGCGCCGAACGCGGCGCAGCGCGCGCTCGCGCGCCACATGACGGCGCTCGTCCACGGCGAGGCCGAGGCGGCGCGGGTCGAGAAGGCGGTCGAGGTCCTGTTCGCGAAGGACGGTGACCTGCGCGAGATCCCGGCCGAGTACCTCGCCGACGCGTTCGCCGGCGCGCCCACCGTCGAGGTCGCGCGCGGCGAGCTCGCGGGCGACGGCCTGCCCCTCGTCGACCTCGTCGTGCGCACGATCTACGCGGGCGAGCAGAAGCGCGGCGCGGCCAAGCGCGACGTCACGGAGCGGGCGATCGCGCTCAACGGCCGCCCGGCCGTCGACCCGCAGGCGAGCGTGGGCCTCGGCGACCTCCTCCACGACCGGTTCCTCGTCGTGCGGAAGGGCAAGAAGAACCACGTCCTCGTGCGCGTCGTGGACGGCGCGGGCGGCGCGGGCTGAGCGGGGAAGAGCGGAGGAGGGGGCGAGGGCCCTGCCCGGCCGCGGGAACGGGAACGGGAAGAACGGGCGATCGCGAGGCTCCTGCGCCCATGAACGGCGAGGGTAGATGGTGACGACCGGGCCGGAGGTGCCCCCCGGGGCCGCGCCGGGGGCGGGGGCGAACGGCGCCGGGCGCGAGACGTTGCGCGCGCGCGCGCGCGTCGCCGTGAAGGCGACGGGGATCGCGACGACGCTGCTCGGGCTCTACGCGGCCTACCGCGGGCTCCGGCCGGCGGCGCGCGGCGTCGGGCTCGAGCGGCCGCTCCGCGCGCTCGCGTTCCGGGGCTGGGCGCGGACGAGCTTGCGCCTGCTCGGGGTCCGGCTCGAGGTCGAGGGGACGCCGCCCCGGGGCCCGTGCCTCCTCGTCGCGAACCACCTGGGCTACCTGGACATCGCGACCCTCGGCGCGCGCCACCCGGGCGCCGTGTTCGTCTCCATGGCCGAGGTCGCGGACTGGCCCGTCATGGGCCGAATCGCCCGCGACGTGGACACGGTGTTCGTCCCGCGCGACCGGCGCCACGCGGTCGGCGAGGTCGCGCGCGCGATCGAGGCGCAGCTCCGCGCCGGGCGCACGGTCGTCCTGTTCCCCGAGGGCAAGAGCGGCGACGGGACGGCGCTGCGCCCGTTCCAGACGGCGCTCCTCGAGCCCGCCGCGCGGCTCGGCGCGCCCGTGGCCTGGGCCGCGATCGCCTACGAGACGCCCCCCGACGCCCCGCCCGCCGCCGAGGCCGTGTGCTGGACGGACGACGCGCCGTTCCACACGCACCTGCTCCGCATGATGCGCCTCCCGCGCGTGCGGGCGCGCATCGTCTACGGCGGGGCCGTGCTCACCGAGACCGACCGCAAGCGCCTCGCGCGGCGCCTCGAGGAGGAGGTCGCGGCGCTCCTCGCGCCGGGGCCCGCGGCGCGCGCGGGCCCCGCGCGGGCGCGCGGGCGC
>JANJTH010000004.1 GCA_024711205.1 Planctomycetota bacterium
GCCTGGGCGAACCAGGGCGCGGTCTCGGGCGCGTTCCAGCCGTTGGCGCCGCTGGCGCTCTCCCAGGTCACCTTGGCCTGGTAGGGGGCGTTGTCTTCGAGCAGCGCCTTCATCTCCTGCACGCAAGCCGCAGCGTCCACCAGCGGCGGCAGGCGCAGGCTGAGCTTGAAGGCGGTGTACGGGCGCAGCACGTTGCCTGCGTCCTGCAGGGCCGGAAACCCCTCGGCGCCAGTCACGCTGAGCGTGGGCTCCCAGGTGCGCTTGAGCAGCGCCTGCACTGGGTCGGTCGTGGTGGGCAGCGCCACGATGGTGGAGCCTCCGCAGTCGTGGTGCGCCCAGGGGACGCGCCGGTCCCGGGCGTCGCACCCGGCCAGCGCCCGCTCGTCCCCCTCGACCCTGGAGCCCCGTCGCCGCCCGTGTCCACCGCGGCCGAGGGTACGCCCCGCGACGCGCGGGCGCACGGGCCCCGCGCGGCCAGGCCGCTTGCCCTCGCCCGGGGGGCGTGGTGCGATCCGCGCGCGGCCGGGGCCGGGCGCGGACGGCGGCCAGGGCCCCGTCGCGGGGGAGCACGTGCGCGAGGCGTTCCGCGACCGGGTCGCGATCGTGACGGGCGGCGGCTCCGGGATCGGCCGGGCGCTCTGCCTGCAGCTCGCCGCGCGCGGCGCGGTCGTCGTCGTGGCCGACCTCGACCTCGCCGCGGCCGAGGCCGTGGCCGGCGAGGCGGTCGGGGCGGGGGGGCGCGCGGAGCCCGCGCGCCTCGACGTGACGCGGGCCGAGGACTTCGAGGCGCTCGTGGCCGACGTGGCCGCGCGCCGCGGGGGGCTCGACCTCCTGTTCAACAACGCGGGCGTGGGCGTCCTCGGCGAGGTCGCGGACCTCGCCGTCGCCGACTGGGCGCGCGTGCTCGACGTGAACCTCCGCGGCGTCGTCCACGGGGTCGCCGCGGCGTATCCGCGCATGGTCGCGCAGGGGCGCGGCCACCTCGTGAACACGGCCTCGATCCTCGGCCTCCTCCCCGCGACGCCGCTCATGGCGCCCTACGCCGCCTCGAAGCACGCGGTCGTGAGCCTGTCGCGCACGCTCCGGGTCGAGGGGGCCGCCCACGGCGTGCGCGTGAGCGTGGCCTGCCCGGGCTTCGTCCGGACCCCGATCCACGCGACCATGCCCGTCGTCGGGCCGCGCGCGCCGCCGCGGGGCCTCCTGGGCGGGATCTCGCCCGAGGCGTGCGCGGCCGGGGTCCTGCGCGGCGTCGCGCGCGACCGGGCCGTGATCGTCGTGCCGGGCTCCGCGCGCGCGCTCGCGCTGCTCGGCCGGCTCGCCCCGGGGCTCGCGGTCTGGCTCGCGGGTCGCTACCTGGCGAAGCAGCGCCGCGCGCTCCCGCCCGCGGCGGCGCCGGCGGACGGGTGAGCGCCGGCGGCGCGGGGCCGCTACCCTGCGGCCGGGAGGGGCTCATGCGCGGACCTCGGGCGAGCGACGACCGGCCTGGAGGTCGGCCCGGCGGGCGCGCGGCGCGCGCGCTCGTGGCCGCCTGCCTCGCCGCGGGGGCCTCCCTCGCCGGGGGAGGAGCCGGGCTCGCGGCCCGCGCGCAGGACGCGCCGCCGGCCCCGCCCAGGGAGGAGCCCCGCGTGTTCGAGCGCGCGCTCGAGGACCTGCTCGCGGCGATCGAGGAGGCCTGCCCGCGCGTCGCGCGGGAGGTCGGACCGATCACACTCGGGGACCTCGGCTGGGGGGCGTCCGACGGCGGCCCCGAGCCGGCGTGCCGGCGCCTCGTCCTCGTGACGCCCGCCGGCCTGAGCCGGCCGATCGGCCTCGTCGCGCGCCGCGGCTGCCGCGGGCTCGCGCGGCTCGAGCCGCGGCGCCATCCGGCGCCCGACCGGCTCCTGGCGGTGGGCCCCGACCTCGTGGTCGTCGAGGGGCCGCGCGTGCCTCCGGCCGCCCTGACCCTCGAGGCGCGCGAGCGCGAGGGGGCCCTGCTCGCGGCGGCCTGGGCGCCGATCGCGGCCTGGCAGCGGCCCGACGTGCCCGCGCCCCGGGGCGCGGACGTCGACATGCCCTGGGCCAGCAACCTGACGGCGTACCCCCACCTCCTCACGTACCGCTCCGACGAGGGCGAGCCGCCCTCGCGCAAGGCGCTCGCGCGCTTCGGCGCCTGCTACGACCGCACGCACGCCAGGCTCGTGCTCGCGACGGACTGACCGCGCCTCCGCCCCGGGCCGGACGGCCGGGCTACTTCGGGACGACGTGGACGAACTGCGCCCGGCCGTCGAGCCGCACGCAGGCGACCACGAGCTCGTCGCGGGCGAAGCGCAGCCAGGCGAAGCCGCCCAGCGTCGCGCCGTAGAGCTGCCGCGCGGGGTCGACGCCGACCTGCGTGGCCTTCCCGGGGCCCGCGCCCGCGCCCGACGTGACGTGGAGCACGCCGTCGATCGGGCGCAGGACCTCGAGCACGTGGTCGTGCCCGGCCAGGTACAGGTCGACCTCGTGGCGCGCGAGGACCGGCCCCACCCGCGCGATCATGGCCGCGTCGTCGCCGCGAGGCCCGTGCCCGTGGAGCGGGTGGTGCCCGAACACGACCTTCCAGCGGGCCCCCGAGCGCGCGAGCGTCTCGTCGAGCCAGGCGACCTGCGCCTCCCAGCCGGGCAGGCCGCGGCTGATCGGCGTCGTGTCGAGCGCCCAGAGCTGGACCTCCGTCCCGTCGGCGAGCGTGCGGACCTGCGTGTACCAGGGCGCGGGCAGGAGCCAGCGCGGGTCGCGCCGGCCGTACTCGACCTGGGCCGCGGCGTCGCCCTCGTGGTCGTGGTTGCCCAGGCTCACGAGCCAGGGGACCTGGAGGGCCGGGTGGTCGTAGACGCGCCGGAAGTGCGTCTCCCACTTCGCGTCGTCGGCGGACTCGACGCCCGACGGGTAGAAGTTGTCGCCCGTCGACACGACGAGGTCGCAGCCCTCGTCGCGCGCGAAGGTGGCCATGGCGACGGCCACGCGCCGCTGGTCGTCCTTGCCCGTGCCCCAGTCGCCGAGCACGAGCGCGCGCAGGTACGGCTCGCCGTCGAGCGGCGGCGGGACGAGCGCCGGCGGCAGGTCGCGCGCCGGGTCGACGACCTGGCGCGCGGGCGCGCAGGCCGCGCCCGCGAGCGCGAGCGCGAGCAGCGCGGCGCGTGCGACCCCGGCCCGGGCGGTCAAATGATCATGGTCTCCGGATCGGGCCGGGCCTCGCCGCGCAGGAGCGGGCCGAGCGCGTAGGCCTCGCGCGCGCCCTCGATCCGGGCCGGGCGGTCGAGCAGCAGGTCGGCCACGAGCATGCCGTAGGCGGGCGCGTGCATGATCCCGTGGCCGCTCGCGCCCGCGGCCACGACGAGCCCGGGCCGGTCCGGCACGTGGTCGATCACGACCCGGTGGTCGGGCGTGACCTCGTAGTAGCCGCACGCGGCGTCGGCGATCCCGACCTCCTCCTCGAGGAAGAACCCGATCGCCTCGGACAGCCGGAGCAGGATCTCGTAGCCGTACTCGTCGTGGTCGCGCCCGAACCCGGGCTCGACCGCGTAGTCGGGCTCGTCGGGCAGCCCCGGGCGGGCCGCGGCCTCGGCGCCCGTGGGCTCGGTCGGGCGCTCGTCGAAGCCCCAGGCGAGCGACTCGCGCGCCTCGCTGCGCACGTACGGCCCCAGGTCGAGGACGGTCATGGGGAAGGCCGACACGTCGCGCCCGCGGATCCGCGGCGACGTGTAGACGTAGCGCTTGACCGGCGTGATCGGGACGACCGGCGCGAGCCGCCGCGTCCAGGCGCCCGTCGCGAGCACGACCTGCGCGGCCGGCTGCACGGTCCCGTCGGCGAGGAGCACCCCCGCGACCCGCCCGCCCTCGTGCACGAGGTCGGCCACGCGCGCCCCGACGCGCACGTCGACGCCCTGGCGGCGCGCGGCCTCGGCGTAGCCGACCGCCATGCCCCACGGGTCGAGGTAGCCGTCGGACGGGCACCAGGTCGCGCCGCGGACCCCGCCGTCGACGAACGGGAACCGCCGCGCGACCTCGGCGCCGGTGAGCACCTCGACGTCGTCGACGCCGCAGTCGCGCTGGAGCGCGACCGCCCCGGCCGCCTGCGCGAGCGCGTCCTCGTCGCGGTAGAGGAACAGGTAGCCGATCTGGCGCAGGCCGACGTCGGCGCCCGCGAGCGCCTCGAACCGCTCGAGCTCGCGCTGGCTGACCACGCTCGAGAGCACGTGGACGCGCGAGCGGAACTGCTTGCGGTAGGCCGCGAACGAGCGCGCGGTCGAGCCCGACCCGACGTGGTCCTGCTCGAGCAGCGCCACGCGCAGGTGCGGGGCCGCGAGCGCGAGGTGGTACGCGCTCGCGGCGCCGATCACCCCGCCGCCGACGATCGCGACGTCGACCGGCTCGCGCCTGGCTCCGTGGGCTCCGCTCACGCGCGCGGGAGTCTACCAGGGGGGCCGGGCCGCGCGCGGGTCAGTAGCCCGAGGCGCGCGGGGCCCAGGCGGTCGACCTCGTGACGCCGTTCGCGAGCAGGAACGCCTCGAGGTCGCGCGAGTGGCGGTGGATCGCGCTCATGACGGCCGCGCCGGCCGTGATCACGCGCCGGCCCTGCGTGCGGTTCACCCGCGCGAAGTGCTCGAAGCTGTACACGTTCTCGCACAGGAGGTGGAGCACGTCCTCCTCGGCGTCCGACGACAGCTCGTCCGCCGGGATGAACGGCGCCAGGCTCCGCTCGAGCGCGGTCACGAGGGCGGGGTGCTGCTCGCGCAGCCAGCGGGTCGTGAGCCGGCGCAGGTCGGCCATGCCGCCGGCCTCCTGGAAGTCGTCGCCGCCGCGGACGCCCTCGCCCGCGAGCACGTCGTCGGCGCCGTTGAGCACGTCGAAGTAGGAGCAGTCGCCCGGGCGCAGCTCGAGCCGGCCGCCGGTCCGCACGATCACCTGGGTCGCGAGCTCCTCGCGCCCGTCGAGCTCGAGCGAGCGGCGGAGCGAGCGGTTCTTCGCCGTGTCGCCGCGGAGGGCCACGAGGTCCGGCCCGGGGCGCCGCTCGCCGTGGCTGAGCGCGCGGGCGATCAGGGCCGTGAACGACCCGCTCGTCATGTTGTAGCCCCAGGACAGGTCGTCGTTCGCGAACATGACGCCGCGCTGGTCCTCGATCGCCATGACGCCCAGGTAGTCGGCGTAGGCCGAGCGCCCGTGGCCGCTCCGCAGGCGGTTGGCGCTGCGCGTGCTCGACTCGACGACGGTCTCGAGGAGCGCGCGGGCGAACGTCGGGTCGTCGGCGTGGTCCATGCGCGAGAAGTCGAGCAGCCAGCGCCCGAACGAGCTCGCGAGCGGCGGGTGGGCCGGGGTCGCCATGACGACGAGCCCGTTCTTCTCGTTCGCCCGCCGGTCCGTGATGTAGTAGATCGTCGCGTCGCCCGAGTCGGTGACCTGGATCCGCACCGAGCCGCCGGCCGCGGTCGAGAAGTACATGCCGAGGCCCGAGCGGGCGAGCGCGTACTGGCTCTGCGCGGCGGGCGCCATGTTGCGGCGCAGGAGCGGGCCGAAGCTGCTCGTCGTGATCGAGCGCGGCGAGACGCGCTGCCCGACCATGCCGTCGATCACGGCGTCGAAGCTCCGCCGGCCCTGCGCGCCGGCGCCGCCGAGCATCCACTTGCGGTGCCAGTAGCCCGACTGGTGGAGCTGGCACGACTCGAGGAACCCGCGCGCGGGCGCGGCCTCGAACAGGTGGTAGGTCTCGCGGTCCTGCGCCGTGAGCGGGATCAGGACCTCGCGCAGGAACCGGACCCACGGCCGGTCGCCGGGGAGGCGGAGCGTGATCGGGGCCCGCGCGCTCGTGTCGCGCGCGAGCACGACCTGCTGGCCGAAGAACGTGCCGGTCAGCGTGTCGTCGTCGAGGGCGCGCGTCGAGAGGCCCGCGGCGCGCAGGCGGACCTCGGGCGTCTGGTTCGTGGGCTGGTCGAGCCCCGGCAGGTTGCCCACGATCCCGTCCGTCACGGCGCTGCCGGTCAGGTCGTTCCCGCTCTTGCGGAGCGCCACGACCTTGCCCTGGAAGCGGAGCGTGATCTGCGTTCCACCCGGCGTGTAGGACTCGGTGAGCGCCGTGTCGGACACCTGCTGCCCGGCGACGCGGGCCGACCACACGCCGTTCAGGTCGTCGAAGTAGTCCTGCGCCGCCGCCGGCGCGGGGAGGAGCCAGAACGTCAGGCCCAGGAGGAGGACCGACGCGGTCGAGACGCGGGCCGTGGGGAGCATGGGGGGAGGGCTCCGAGGAGGGGACCTGGCAGGGCGGTAGGTCCGCCCACGGGCCCTCCGCAGCACGCGGCGGACCGGCGCCGTGAGGGCGCGGTAAAGCTATCCGGGCATGGGGTTGTGGCGATCGGGTCACGCGGTCCGTCGCAGGAGCGGCGCACGCGCAGGATCTGGTGGGCCGGCCTGGGGGGGGCGACGCCTCAGCGCGACCGGGTGGCGGCGAGCGTCGCGACGTGGAGCGTGAGGACGCTCGGAATGGGGCCGCGCCGCGTCGGGGTCAGGAAGCCGACGGGCACGTCGCGGTCGCCGAAGGCGCCGTAGTAGAGCCGGAGGCCGTCGGGGCCGCGGGCCACGGCGGCGCCGACCATGAGCCCGTGCCGCTCCGTGGGCGACGTGGGGTCCCAGGCGAAGTCGCGGCCGCGCGTGAACGGGTCGCTCCAGGTGACGCCGTCGGCGGAGCGCGCGGACCACGACCCGAGCGACGAGAAGAAGGTGGTGGGCACGGCCGCGCGCTCCTCGTCCATGTCCTGGTTGAACCACAGCTCGAACGACCGGGACTCCGGGTCCCAGAGCACGCTCGGGGACGAGCCGCCGACGCCGGCGCGCTTCAGGCTCGGGAGCGGGTTGAGCCGATGCGGCGTCCAGCGGGCGCCGTCGCGCGAGGTGGCGTAGCCGATCCCCCACTCGAGGGGGCCGCCCTTGGCGTCGACGCCGTAGCTCGAGAACCACATGTGGAAGGTGCCGTCGACGTGGACGACGGCCGGCTCGGCGACCACACCGTCCCGGACCTCGGGCCGGCCGGGGAAGGCGTCCCGCCCGAGCAGCACGAGGCCCTCGACGTCGCGGTAGGGCGTCCGCGCCCGCGCGTACGGCGACTCGGCGGCGGGCAGCCGCGTGTAGCGCCGCCCGTCGGGCGAGGTCGCGGCGCCGAGCTGATACCAGCGCGGGTCGGCGACGGCCACGTCGTTGCGCCCGCAGTAGAAGAGCCAGAAGCGGCGCGCGGCGGGCGCCCCGGGCACCTCGACCACCGAGACCGCCTCCACGGCCGAGTGGTCCCAGTCGTCGGGGCTCGGGCCCGTGGCGAGCGCGGGCTCCGGCGCGACCGTCCAGGCGAGCCCGTCCGCGCTCTCGGCGTGGTGGATCACGAGCTGCCCGCCCTCGGCGGGGCGGCCGAGGCTGTTCGTCCACCACGCGCGCCAGCGGCGCCGGACGGGGTCGTAGAGCACGCACGGGTCCGCGATCCCCAGCTCCTGCCGACCGTCGGGGTGCAGCTTGCCGGGCCGCGCCACGGGGTTCCCGGGCGAGCGCACCCACGGGGACGCCGCGACGAGCGCGCCCGGCGGGAGGGCCGCCGGACCGCCGTCGCCGCACGCGCGGAGCGCGCCGAAGGCGCCCGCGAGGACCACGGCGCCGCACGCGCCGACACGAACCGCGCGCCGCACCCTGCCTCCTTCGGGGCCCCGGCGAGGCTGCCCCGCCCGGACGTGGTGAATCGTAGCGAGGGCGCGGGCGCTCGTGGGTCGGGAGTCCACCGACGGCGGCGGCGTCTGCCGCCCCGCGGTGACGCCGCCCGGGCAGTTACCCTGCCTGCGGGTCCGGAGGGGGCATGCGGGGGCGCAGGCTGGGCGTGTTCGTCGCGGCGGGGATCGTGACCTCCTGGACGACCGCGGCCCGCGCGGACGAGCCGGCGCCGCTCGGCCCGTTCGGGGCCGAGTGCAAGGTCGCCTACGCGCCCGACGGCGCGACGCTCTACGTGACGGTCCGCGGGGGCGCCGCCGCGGCGGTCGACCCGACCACGGGCGAGCGGGTCCGCCGCTACCGGGGCGCGCAGGGGGAGACCGAGGCGGCGCTCGCGCTGTCGCCCGACGGGACCCGCCTCGCGCTCGCGACGCTCGAGGGGGTCGTGCGCGTGTTCGACGTCGCGGCCGGCGAGGAGCTGCACGCGTTCGCGCACGGCGGCCCCGTGCGCTCGCTCGCGTTCACGGCCGACGGGGCCGCGCTCGTCACGGGCGGCGGCCTGCCGCGCCGGCTCCCCGCGCCGGAGGGCGCCGAGGGCGAGGTCGACCCCGAGGGCGTCGAGGACCCGGCGGGGCCGACGGCGCGCGTGTGGTCGGCCGCGACGGGCGAGCGGCTCGTCGACCTCGACCCGCGGACGGGGAACGCGGGGTCGTGGGTCGCGGCGTCGCCCGCGGGGGCGATCGTCGCCGTCGCGCGGCTCGACGGGCGGCTCTCGCTGTTCGACCTCGCGACGAAGAAGCGCAGGGACGTCGAGCTGGGCCGGCCGGCCTACGGCGCGGCGTTCTCCCCCGACGGGGCGCTCGTGGCCGTGCTCGGGGGCGCGGGCCCGCCGCCGGCGCCTTCGGGCGAAGGGCCTTCGGGCGCAGGCCCGGGGGCGGCGCCTGGTGGCCCCGGGCCCGCCTGCGAGGTGACCCTCGTCGCCGTGGGCACGGGCGAGGTCGTGCGCGCGCTCGGCCGGCGCGACGACCCCGAGGCGCCGCTCGCGGGCGCCGTCGCCTTCTCGCCCGACGGGCGCCGGGTGGCCCGCGTCGGGCGCGACATCGAGGGGGTCCGGCTGTTCGAGGTCGAGACGGGCGCCCTCGCCCGGACGCTCGGCCGCAAGCCGGCCGCGTCGGTCGCGTTCGCGCCCGACGGCGGTCGGCTCGCCCTCGGCCTGCGCTCGGGCCGCGTGCTCGTGCTCCCGCTCGCGCCCCCGGCGCCCGGGGCGGGCCAGGGCCCGGGCCCGGGTGGCGGCGAGGGTCGTTAGCAGAGCGCCGGCCGACGAACGTCGCCCGGCCCGGTCGCCGGAACGGAAGGCGAGGCCCCTGCCCGACCGCGGGAACGGGAACGGGAACGGGAAGAGGGTCGCGCCTGGGCGCCCCGGGCCCCCGGCTACGCCCCCGCAGGCGTCGGCACGAACTGCTCGGCCTCGGTCGAGCCCTCGAGCGCGAGCGTGGCCGCGCCCTCGTCGCCCGCGAGGAGCTGCGTGATCCGGTCGAAGTAGCCCGTGCCGACCTCGCGCTGGTGGCGGGTGGCCGTGTAGCCCGCGGCCTCGCTCTCGAACTCGGCCTCCTGGAGCGCGGCGTAGGCCGTCATGTGCTCGGCCGCGTAGGCGCGCGCCAGCTCGAACATGCCGTGGTTCAGGCTGTGGAACCCGGCCAGCGTGATGAACTGGAACCGGTAGCCCATGGCGCCCAGCTCGCGCTGGAAGCGCGCGATCGTGGCGTCGTCGAGGTGGCGCCGCCAGTTGAAGGACGGCGAGCAGTTGTAGGCGAGCGGCTTGCCGGGGAAGGCCGCGTGGACGCCGTCCGCGAACCGCCGCGCCTCCTCGAGGTCGGGCGTCTTCGTCTCGCACCACAGCACGTCGGCGTAGGGCGCGTAGGCGCGCGCGCGGGCGATCGCCATGTCGAGCCCGCCCGTGATCCGGAAGAAGCCCTCCGGCGTGCGACCGCCGGCGAGGAACGGCCGGTCGGCGGCGTCGACGTCCGACGTGAGCAGGCGCGCGGCCTCGGCGTCGGTGCGGGCGATCACGAGCGTGGGCACGCCCGCGACGTCGGCCGCGAGGCGCGCGGCGACGAGCGTGCGCACGAACTGGGCCGTCGGCACGAGGACCTTGCCGCCCAGGTGCCCGCACTTCTTCTCGGACGAGAGCTGGTCCTCGAAGTGCACGCCGGCCGCGCCGGCCTCGATCATGCCGAGCATGAGCTCGAAGGCGTTCAGGTGCCCGCCGAAGCCGGCCTCGGCGTCGGCGACGATCGGGGCGAACCAGTCGCGCGAGACCTGGCCCTCGGCGGCCTCGACCTGGTCGGCGCGGCGCAGCGCCGCGTTGAGCCGGCGCACGAGCGCGGGGACCGAGTTCGCCGGGTAGAGCGACTGGTCGGGGTAGGTCGCGCCCGCGAGGTTCGCGTCGGCCGCGACCTGCCAGCCGCTGCAGTAGATCGCGGGCAGGCCCGCGCGGACCTGCTGGACCGCCTGCCCGCCCGAGAGCGCGCCGAGCGCGCGCACGGGCTCGTCGGCGTGGAGGAGCGCCCACAGCCGCTCGGCGCCGCGGCGCGCGAGCGTGTGCTCGATCGCGAGCGAGCCGCGCAGGCGCGCGACCTCGGCCGCGTCGTACGGGCGGCGGATCCCCGCCCAGCGGGGCGGCAGGCTCGGGTCGGACAGGCGCGGCGGGAACGCGGGCTCGTGGGACACGGGGCACCTCCTGGGGCTGGCTGGGGGGAAGGAGCGGGCGGGGCTACGCGGGGTCGGCCACGAGCAGGTCGTAGGCCGGGAGCGTGAGGAAGGGCGCGAGGTCGGCGCGGGCGACGAGGTCGCGGAACAGCCCGGCGGCGCGGGCCCACGCGCCCTGCGCCCAGGCCGGGCCGACCTCGGCCTCGAGCCGGGCGAGCTCGGCCTCGACGAGCGCGAGCGTGACGGGGCGCCCGTCGTCGAGCAGGGCCGCGTGGCGGACCCACTGCCAGAGCTGCGCGCGCGAGATCTCGGCCGTCGCCGCGTCCTCCATGAGGTGGTCGATCGGCACGCAGCCCTGCCCGCGCAGCCAGGCCTCGAGGTAGCGGACGCCGACCGCGACGTTCTGGCGCAGCCCGGCCGCCGTGCGCGTGCCCGCGGGCGCCGCGAGGAGCGCGGCCCGGTCGGCCTGCACGTCCTCGCGCAGGCGCGCGAGCTGATTGGGGCCCGGCATGCGCGCGTCGAACGCGGCCTGCGCGACGGGCACGAGCCCGGGGTGGGCGACCCACGTCCCGTCGTGGCCGTCGTCCGCCTCGCGCTCCTTGTCGGCGCGAACGGCCGCGAGCGCGCGCTCGTTCGCCTCGGGGTCGCCCTTGATCGGGATCTGCGCGGCCATGCCGCCGATCGCGTGCGCGCCGCGCCGGTGGCAGGTCGCGATCAGGAGCTGCGTGTAGGCGCGCATGAACGGCTGCGTCATGCGGACCTGCGCGCGGTCGGGCGTGACCCAGTCGCCGCGGCGGCCGAGCGTCTTGATCGCCGAGAAGATGTAGTCCCAGCGCCCGCAGTTGAGCCCGGCCGCGTGGCGGCGCAGCGCGTGCAGGATCTCGTGCATCTGGAACGCCGCAGGCAGCGTCTCGATCAGGACCGTCGCCCGGACCGTGCCCACGGGCAGCCCGAGCCGCTCCTGCGCGCGGACGAACACGTCGTCCCACAGCGCCGCCTCGGCGTGGTGCTCGAGCTTGGGCAGGTAGAAGTAGGGCCCCGAGCCGCGGGCCACGAGCTCGCGCGCGTTGTGGAAGAAGTAGAGCCCGAAGTCGACGAGCGCGCCGGGGGCGGCCCGGCCGTCGACGAGGACGTGCCGCTCGTCGAGGTGCCAGCCGCGCGGGCGCACGACGAGCGTCGCGGGGCGGTCGACGAGCGCGTAGGCCTTGCCGGTCTCGGGCGCGACGTGGGAGATCGTGCGTCGCACGGCGTCGATCAGGTTGCGCTGGCCCGTGACGACGTTCGCCCAGGTGGGCGCGGTCGCGTCCTCGAAGTCGGCCATGAACACGCGCGCGCCCGAGTTCAGCGCGTTGATCACCATCTTCCGATCGACGGGGCCCGTGATCTCGACCCGTCGGTCGGTCAGGTCGTCCGGCGCGCGCGCGACGGTCCAGGCGCCCTCGCGGACGGGGGCCGTCTCGGGCAGGAAGTCCGGGGCCTCGCCCGCGTCGAAGCGAGCCTGCGCCGCGCGCCGCGCCGCGAGCAGCGCGTCGCGCCGGGGCGCGAAGGCGTGGACGAGGTCGGCCACGAAGGCGAGGGCCTCGGGCGTCAGCACGCCCGGGGCCTCGGGCGGCGGCGGGAGGCGGAGCGTGGCGGCGGGGGCGGTGGACATGGCGAGCGGCCTCCGGACGGGGGTAGCTTTGCAGAGCGGTGCGTCATGCGCATGGAGAAATGGCATTTGCATGGAGACCTTGGCGGGCTGTGAAGGCGGTAAAGTTGTCAAGGCAGGGGGGGGGGGAGGAGAAGAGGGGGAGGGAATTGAAGAGGGAGGGCAAGGGCAAGGGCAAGGGCAAGGGAAGAGGGGGCGCGGGGTGGCGGGAGCGGCGGGAGCGGGTGAACGAGCGGGCGAGCTGGGGGTCAAGGTCCGCGCGCTGCGCGAACGCGAGGGGCTGTCCCAGGCCGCGCTCGCCAAGCGCCTCGGGATCTCCGCCAGCTACCTCAACCTGATCGAGCACGGCCGGCGGCCGCTCACCGCGCCGCTCCTGCTCGAGCTCGCGCGGCAGTTCGCGCTCGACCTCGAGGCCTTCGCGGGCGACCGCGCCGAGGGGCAGCTCCTGACCGACCTGCGCGAGGCGTTCGGCGACGCGCTCCACGAGGAGCAGCCCGTGCGCATGGCCGAGGTCCGCGAGCTCGTCGCGCGCGCCCCCACGGTCGCGCGCGCCGTCGCGCGCCTCTACCGCGCCTACCGCGGCGCGCGCGACGCGCTCGAGACGCTCGGCGAGCGCGTGCGCGGGGCGCCGGGGCTCCTCGACGAGGAGGGGCGCCCCGCGATCCCGAGCGAAGAGGTGAGCGACCTGCTCCAGCGCGAGGGGAACCACCTGCCCGCGCTCGAGGCGGCGGCCGAGGAGACCTGGCGCGCGGGCGCGCTCCGGCCCGACGACCTGACCCGCGGGCTCATGGACCACCTCGAGCGCGCGCACGGCGTCCGCGCGCGCGTCGTCGCGCCCGCGGCGCTCGGCCCGGCGATCCGCCGCTGGGACCCGGCCCGCCGCGAGGTCCTCGTCTCGGCCGCGCTCCCGCGCGCCGCGCGCCGGTTCCAGCTCGCGCACGCGCTCGCGCTCGTCGCGCACGGCCCGCTCCTCGACCGGCTGTGCGACGACCCCGCGCTCACCGGGGACGAGAGCCGGCGGCTCGCCCGCGCGGCCCTCGCCAACTACTTCGCGGCCGCGGTCGTCATGCCCTACGAGGCGACGCTCGAGGCCGCCCGCGCCGAGCGCTACGACGTCGAGCGCCTCCAGGCCCGCTTCGGGGCGTCGTTCGAGCAGGTCTGCCACCGCCTGACCACGCTCGCCCGCCCGGGGCAGGAGGGCGTGCCCTGGCACTTCGTGCGCGTGGACGTCGCCGGGAACATCTCGAAGCGGTTCACGGCCTCGGGGATCCGGATCTCGCGGTTCGGCGGCGCCTGCCCGCGCTGGAACGTGCACGCGGCCTTCCTCACGCCCGGGCTCCTCCGCGTGCAGCTCTCGCGCATGCCCGACGGCACGGGCTACTTCTGCTTCGCGCGCACGGTCCGCAAGCCGCGCGACGGCTACCACGCGCCCGAGACCGTCTACGCGATCGGCATGGGCTGCCCGCTCGCGCGCGCCCGCGAGGTCGTCTACAGCGACGGGCTCGACCTGGGCGACCCGCGCGGCTACGTCCCGATCGGCGTGACCTGCCGGATCTGCGAGCGGACCGACTGCGCGCAGCGCGCCTTCCCGCCGCTCCAGGAGCGCCTCCGCCTCGACCCCAACGTGCGCGGGGCGTCCCTCTACGTCGCGGTCGACGAGCCCGGGCCGTGACCGCGCGGGCGGCCGTCGGGCGCCCGCGCGCGCGGGCGAGCCCCCGCCTGGCGGCGCCCGCGCCGGCCGCCTCCCCCGGCCCGGGCGCCCGTCGCGCCCGCGGGCCGGGGCCCTTACGATCCTCGCGCGCCCCGCGGGAGGGGCCGGAGCCCAGGCCGTGGTCGAGAGCGCCAACCTCGCCCTCTACGAGCTGCTGCTCGAGGAGGGCCGCCTGCCCCGCGAGCGCCTCGACGCGGCGCTCGAGGAGGCCGAGCGCCGGGGGCTGGCGCTCGAGCGGCTGCTCGTGCAGCGGCGCGAGCTCACGAGCGAGGGCGTCGACCCGGTCCTGCGCCGCCGCGAGGAGCGGGGGCGGGTGTGCACGAGCTGCCGGCTCGTCACCTACCTGCTCACGGGCCAGCGGCCCGACGACGCCCGCTGCGAGTACTGCGGCGGCCGCCTCCACGCCGGCCGCGAGGCCCCGCCGCCCCGGCCCACCCCGCGCCCGACCCGGGTCCGCTCGGGCCCGGCGCCCCGCGCGGCCGAGATCCCGACCACGGGCCGGTTCGGGCGCCCCGCGGCCCCGGGCAAGGGCGAGCCCCAGGCCGTCCCGGTCCCCGCCGCGCTGCCCGGCCCCGGGCGCACGACGACGCGCGCGGCCCGGCCGACGACCGCCCGCGCGAGCGGCCCCGCGGGCCCCCCGCGCACGGGCGGGCCCCCGCGCGACGAGGAGCTGGCCGCGCGCGTGCAGGCGCTCGTCGAGGCGCGCGCGCACGAGGCCGTGCTCCGCCACCTCGAGGCGCAGGCCGCGGGCGCCCGGGCCGAGGTCGAGGCGCGCGTGGCGACGGCCGCCCGCGCGCTCGAGGAGCGCCTCGAGGGGGGCGCCCGCGCGCTCGAGGCCCGGCTCGCCCGCTGCGAGGAGGCCCTCGCGCCGGACGCGCTCGCGGCCGC
>JANJTH010000056.1 GCA_024711205.1 Planctomycetota bacterium
GACACCCCGCCCCCGCCGGCGCCCCAGCCCGGCGGCGAGCAGCAGCCGGGCGGCGAGCAGCCCGAGCGCGAGCGGCGCGAGGAGCGCCGCCGCAACCGTGGCGGCGGCATGGGGCTGCCGCTCGACCAGCTCAAGGAGGAGCTGGGGCTGAGCGAGGAGCAGGTCAAGCAGGTCGAGGAGCTCAACCGGGAGCTGCTCGAGAAGGGCCGCACGCTCATGCGCGAGGCCTTCCAGTCGGGCGACCCGCAGGCGGCCCGCCAGAAGATCCAGGGCATGTTCGAGGAGACCTTCGGCAAGCTGGAGGGCTTCCTCACGCCCGAGCAGCAGGAGAAGGCCAAGGGGCTGCGCGAGCGGCTGACCGAGCGCATGCAGGGTCGCTTCCAGCGCGGCCAGGGCCGCGAGGGCCGCGAGGGCCGCGGTCCGTGCGCGCGCGCGCGCGCGGCCCGCCCGCGGCGACGCGCCGGGGGCCGCCACTAGAACCCCACCCCGACCGTCGCGAGCACGGTGTTCGTCTCGTAGTCGCCGAGCGGGAACTGGCTCATGACCCGCTGAGTGTCCCACGCCAGCGCCAGGGAGAGCCAGGGCCGGACCTGCCAGCTCGCCTGCGCGCCGAACCGCCAGGCCGCGATGTGCTTGCCGGTCGCGACGTTGCTGCGCGACCACCCGGCCGACGCGGACAGCCGGACCCGCTCGTCGAACAGGCGCTGCTCGGCCGTCGCGTCCACGGCGTCGGTCACGAGCCCGTTGCTCTGCGTCGAGACCGACACGTCGCGGCGGTAGCTCAGGCCGAAGGTCGTGCCCTGGACGGGCTCCCAGCGCCCGGCCAGGGAGGCCACGAAGCCGCCGTAGGCGCGGTCGCCGCGCCCGAGGGCGTCGTCGACCCGCTGGACGGCGTAGCCGACCTTGGCCGAGGCGCTCAGCTTGGGCGTGAAGCTCCCGTCGATGCCCGCCGAGACCCGGTGGAGGTCGAAGTCGTTGAGCTGCCCCCGGCGCCCCAGGTCGAAGCGGAACGCCTGGTAGCCGTACTCGACGAGCGCGCGCAGCTTGTCCGTGACGCGCGCGTAGAGCTGCAGCTCGCCGCCCAGGACCCGCTGGTCGAGGAAGCGCAGGCGCGAGCCGAGGAAGTCCAGCCGCTGGAAGCTCGCCCCCGCGCGCGCGCCGAACCGGTTCAGGTCGACCTGGACCCAGCTCCCCGCGTCGTAGGTGTCGAGCCGCACGAGCCCCTGGAGCTGGATCGACTGGGGGTAGGCGCTGCGCGTCCAGCCGGCGTCGCCGTGCACGGACACGTCGTTGAACTCGAGGTCGAGGCGGAGGTGGAGGCGCTGCTCGAGCGTGTCGATGTCCCCCGACGCGACGTACTCGGTGGCCGTCCCCTGCCAGCCGAGCTCCGCGCGGTGCTCGCGGAGCTCGGCGTCGAGGCGCGCGCCGGCGGTCCCCCGGAAGAACGCCTCGTGCCGGCGCGGACCGGGCGCCTCGTCGTCCTGCCGGAGCACGTTGTCCGTGTAACCCAGGGCCGCGCTGCCGAACACGTGCGGGGTGACGACGCCGAACAGCGTGTAGACGAGCGAGGGCTCGTAGGTGTGCGCGCCGTCGCGCAGGGGCGACGGCTCCGAGCGCACATCCTCGAGCCGCCCCGCGGTCGCGAAGTCCCCGGCGCCCTGCCCCCGCGCCGCGGGCGCGAGGGCGAGGAGGGCGAGGAGGCAGCGCGCGGCGCGCGCGGCGCGCGGAGGGCAGGAGGCGCGGCCGGGGCGGGCTCGGGTCAGGGTCCGCTCGGGCTGTCGGGGGGCGGGACGTCGAGCAGGTCGCGGGCGCGGTCCCGCGCGACCTCGAGGGCGGGGGCGACCTCCGCGCCGAGCCCCGACAGGCCGGTGAGCGCCGCGTCGTAGGCGTCCTCGGCCACGATCACGAACCCCTCGGCGTTCGCGAGCACCGTCAGGCGGCGCCCGGGGGGCATGGCGAGGCCGGGCACGCCGGGCATGGTCAGGAAGACCGGGCCCGCGGCCGCGCCGAGGCGCGCCTGGACCGGGGGCGCGTCGTCGCGGACCCACACGCGCCGACCGTCGCCCAGGTCGAGGCGCGCCTGGTCGTCGCGCCGCTCGAGCCGCGCCTGGGCCCCCGCCGGGACCTCGAGCCGGTCGCCCCCGCGCAGCCCGAGCGCGAGCGCCGCGGCGCCGCCCGAGCCGGGGGCGCCGCCGCCGTCGAGCCGGACCTCGAGCGCGCCCTCGAGCGCGACCGTCGCCGCCGGCGCGCCGTCCGCCCCGAGCAGGTCGAGCGTCGGGTTGTGGACGCGGAGGTCGAGCGGCGCGTCGAGGCGGACGCGCGGCCCGTCCTTGAACCGCAGCTCGGGGCGCTCCGCCGCGCGGGCCAGGCCGAGCGTGAGGCCCTCGACGAGCGCGACCCGCGCGCCGCTCTCGAACGCCACGCGGCCGGCGGCGAGGTCGAGCGTCGCGCCGACGCCGCCCCCGTGGAACCCGACCGCGCGGCGCCCGGGCAGCAGGAGCGTCGGGACGGGGCCGTCGGCCCCCGGGCGCTCCTCGAGGCGGAGCCGATCGCCGGCCGCCACGGCGAGCTGGAACCGGGCGTCGGCGACTCCCCCCGCCGCGCGAGACGTGACCCGCCCGGCGCCGCGCAGCAGCTCGAGCCGCCCGTCCTCCGGCCGCCCGCCGAGGATCACCACGCCGCCGCCCTCGAGCGTGAGGACGGCCGCGCGACCGAGCGGGAGCTCCACCGCGCCGCTGACCGCCGCGGCCTGCAGGCCGGGCGCGCCGTCGCCCTCGCCCGGCGCGTCGGCCACGTCGCCCTCGGCCGGTGCGCCTTCGCCCTCGCCCGGCGCGTCGGCCGCGTCGCCCTCGGCCGCGGCGTCGCCCGGCGTGGGGGCGTCGAC
>JANJTH010000067.1 GCA_024711205.1 Planctomycetota bacterium
CGCCTGCGGGCCCGCGCCCCGCGGGGCCAGCCGGGGGCGCGCCTCCGGGCGCCGTCGTCGGTGCGCCAGGCCCGACGGCGACCGGGCCCGAAGGCGCGGCGGACGGGCCCTGGCGGTCGGCGCGGCCGAGCAGCCAGGGCATGGGGGCCAAAAGCAGGACCGCCGCGGCCGCCGCCCACCACGCGGGGACGACCCGCAGCGCCGGGCGGGCCCCCGAGCTGCGCAGCGCGCGGGGCGCGTGGACGCGGGGAGCGGGCGTGAGCTCCTCGAGCACGACGAGCAGGTCCTCGGCGCACGCGGGGCACCGGCTGACGTGCGCCTCGACCCGCTGCCCGCGCGGCCGGCCCGCGTCGATCCAGGCCGCGAGGTCCTCGGGGGCCGGGCACTTGCCCTCGACCTCACGCGCGCGCAGGCCCGCGTGGAGCCCCTCGTCGAGCGCCTCGAGCGCCCGCAGCCGCGCCCCGCACGGCGGGCACGCGGCCGCGTGCGCGCGCGCCGCGGACAGCGCCGCCTGGCCGGCTGGCGCGAAGGGGTGCAGGTCGAGGTCGTCGAAGCAGGGCACACCCGAGGAGTGCCCGACCTCCGCCCCGATGTCTCAGGGCCAGCCCGAAGATCCCGCGCTGCGACCAGAAGTCTCGCGCCAGCAAGCCATTGCCCGGGGCCGGCCGGCACGGCCGCTCCCGGGCAGACCGCTCAGCGTCGCGCGCCGGGGGGCAGGGGGAGGGTCTCCTCGCGGACCTCGAACACGGCCTCGTCGGGGAGCCCGGCGAGCGCCCTGGCGGCCCCGGGGAAGTCGGCGTAGTCGACGTCCGTGAAGCGCGCGCGGAACCCGGGCGTGAGCCGGTAGGTCAGGGTCCGGCCCGAGCGCCGCTCGACGACGACGCTCTCGAGCGCGGCGGCGTCGTCGATCGGCTCGTGCGTGAGGTTGAGCTTCCCCGCCGAGGCGCCGGTGGCCGCCGCGAGGCCGTCGAGCACGCAGGTGAACTGCACGTCGCGCGGCGACCGGTGCGTGACGGCGATCCCCCAGGCGTGCCCGCGGTCGGCGCCCAGGCGGCGCATGGCGTCGGCGCCGATCCGGTGCCCGGCGAGCGCCCAGGGGCCCGGGACGCCGTGCGGCGGGGCCCCGTGGACGAAGCGGACGGCGACGGCCGCGGGGTCCTCGGGCGCCGGTCGCGGATAAGGCTCGCCGCCGGGGCTCGGCGCGTGGTCGACCGTGCTCGCGCAGCCCACGAGCACGACCGCGATCGTGGCGCACGGGCCCGGGCCCCGCCTGGGGCGGGAGCGGGTGGGTCCCTGCCAGGGCCTCGCGTGGCAGTGCATGGTCGTCGGCCTCCCGTCTCGTGGAGTCCCCACTTTGAACCCGGGCTTGCCACCCGTCGAGGGCCCCGGCCCCTCGCGCCTCGACGGGCGGCCGGCCCGCGGCCACGATCACCGACCGGGGCGGTGGGCGTGGAGGTCGAGACGTTCTGGCCCGAGGGGGCGGACCTGCGGCGACTCCGGCGCACGATCGCGGTCGCGCAGGCGACGCCGGTGGCCTTCTTGCTGCTCCTGGGCGGCTTCGTCGTGACGCTCGCCCTCCTCGCGCGCGGCGCGTGGAGCCCGCTCCGGCTGTGGGCGCTGCTCGCGCCGGCGACCGCGGCGGCCTGCGCCCTGACCGCGCTCGCCGCGGCCTTCGCCCCGCGCCTGGACCTGTGGGTGCTCCGTCGCAGGCTCGCGTGGCTGATCGCGGACGCGCCCGCGCTGCTCGCGCCCGGCGAGCGCCTGGAGGCCGTCTGCCTGGGCTCGTTCCTCGGCCCGCGCGGCTACCGCCTGGGCTTCCTCGTCGCCTCGGACCGACGCCTCCTGCGCGTCGAGCGCGAGGGCCGCCGCCTGCGGCGCGCGGAGCTCGCCACCTGGACCGGGCTCGAGCGCCTCGAGCCGACGCAGCGCCGCGCGGGGGCGCTCCCGCTCCTCGGGCAGCTCCTGCGCCTCCTCGGCGCCGACCGGGGGCTACGCCTCGTCGCGCGGGGCGGCGCCTGGGCCTTCTTCTGCCCCCACCGGAGCTTCCTCGCCCGGCTCGAGCCGTGGCTCGCAGGCCGCGCGGTCGCGGCGGGGGCCACCGTCGAGGTTCGCAACGACGAGGACCTCGAGCGCGCGTCGCGACCGCCCGAGCCGGCCTTCGAGGACGTGCCCCTGGGGGGGCCCGGCGCGGCCTGGTCCGCGTACCGTGAGGCAGGACCGACGCTCGCCGTCGCGGCGTTGACGCTGGCGACCCTCGCGGTCCCGGCCCTCGTCTGGGCGCTCCTGTGAGCGGCCGGGCGGCGACCCACGCGCCGCGGGCCCGGACCGCGCGCGTGCGAGGCCCGTCGGCCGGTGGGCTGCGCGCGGGGCGATCCGGAACGGCGACGGCGGCCGACCCGGGTGCCGGGTCGCCGCCGTCCTCGTGCGTCCTGCTCGGCGGGGGCGCCGCCGGGCGCGCGGGTCCCGTCAGATCGGGCCGGTCACGCCGCCGCGCGGCCCGCGACGGCCGGGC
>JANJTH010000069.1 GCA_024711205.1 Planctomycetota bacterium
CGACGCCCGCGCCGGCCACGGCGCCGCCCGGCGCGAGCAGGAGCCAGGTCGTGCCGGCGAGCGCCCGCGGGGCGCCGAGCGCCGGCGCCGGCTCCCAGGCGGGCTCGTAGTAGGGCCGACGCGCGGCGGCCTCGCGGGGCGGCGCCGAGCCCGCGACGAGCTTGAGCACGAAGCCGTGCAGCTCGACGACGGTGCGCCCGTCGGGGTCGAGCGCGAACACCTCGAGCTCGACCTCGCCCTCGCGCGCCTGCTCGAGCCGCGCCCAGCACCACAGCGGCCGCCCGTCGGGCCGCCGGTGGAACTTCATGCGCCGGACCCGGTGCGGGAGGAACAGGCCCTGCTGCGCCTGCTTGAACGACGCGAGCGACGAGCCCTGGAACACGGCGTCGAGCAGCGCCGGGTGGAACCGGTAGCGCCCGAGCTCGTGCTCGAGCGCCGCCGGGACCTCGACCCGCGTGAGGACCTCGGCCGTCTCGCGGCGCGCCCGGAGCTCGACGATCCCCTGGAAGCACGGCCCGAGCGCGAGCCCGGTCTCGGCCATGCCCGCGTAGAACCGCGCGTGGTCGAGGACCTCCGTCACGCGCGCCTGGACCGCGGCCAGGTCGACCGCGCGCGCCGGGAACGGGTCGACGACGTTGAGCCGCCCGCGCGTGTGCACCGACCACGCGCCCGGCTCGCCCGGGCGCCGCGACGCGATCTGGAAGTGCCCCTCGTCGCCGTACACCTCGAACCGGAACTCGGGCGGGTCGCCCTCGGGCGGGAGCGAGATCGGCAGGCGCAGGACGACATCCTCGAGGTGCAGGTCGTCGCTCCCCCACGCGAGCGCGCCGGCCGCGTGCGCCGCCTCGAGCTGCCCCGCGCCCGGCAGCACGACGAGCCCCTGCACGTGGTGGTCCTGCAGGTAGGTCTCGGCCTCGGGGTCCACCGTGAGCGTCGCCGTGAACCGCCGCCGCGACTCGGCGCTCGGCTCCGGCCGCCCCACGACCGGGTGCACGAGCCCGCCCCGGCGCAGGGCCGCCGCCTGCGGCGTCTCGAGCCACCAGCGCCGGCGCTGGAACGGGTACCGCGGCAGGTCGAGCACGCGCGGCGGCGGGCCCGCGCCGTCCGCGCCGTGCGCGTCGGGGGGGCAGACCGGCCGGCACGGGACGTTCGCGAGGAACAGCCCGCCCACGGCCGCGAGCACGGCCTCGGCCTCCGGCTCGCCGCGCGCGAGCGTCGCCACGACGGCCCCCGCGACGCCGGCCGCCTCGAGCGCGTCGCGCAGCGACCGGCCGAGGATCGGGTGGGGCGCGACCTCGACGAACCGCGCGTGCCCGGCCGCGAGGAGCGCCTGGACCCCCGCGTGGAAGCGCACCGGCTCGCGGACGTTGCGCCACCAGTAGCCCGCGTCGAGCGCGTCGCCCGCGAGCGGGCCGCCCGTGACCGTCGACACGAACGGGAGCGCGCCCGCGCGGGCCGACACCCGGCCGAGCCCCGCGCGGAACGCGCCCTCGATCGGGTCCATGAGGAAGCAGTGGAAGGGCACGCTCACGTCGAGCCGGCGGAAGAACGTGCCCGCGGCCGCGCACGCGGCCTCGAGCGCGGCCACCGCCGCGTGCTCGCCCGCGACCGTGACCCCGCGCGGGCCGTTGACCGCCGCCAGCTCGAGCCGGCCCGCCCAGGGCGCGAGCAGCGCCGGCGCCTCGGCCTCGGCGACCCCGACCGCCGCCATGGCGCCGCGGCCCTCGGCCGCGGCCTGGCAGCGGCTCCGCCACACGACGACCCGCGCGGCCTCCCCCGCCTCGAGCGCCCCCGCCGCGACCGCCGCCGCGAGCTCGCCGATGCTGTGGCCGATCACCGCCGCGGGGGCGACCCCGTGGGCCCGGAGCAGGTCCCACAGCCCGAGCTGGAGCGCGAACAGCGCGGGCTGCGCGACCCGCGTCTCGCCGACCCGCGAGGTCGCCTCGTCGCGCAGGAGCTCGCGCGTGAGCGGGCCGGTCACGCCGTCGGCGCCGGCCGGCGCAGACGGCGCGCCGGCCTCCTCCGACAGCCAGCCGTGCGCCACGAGGTCGCGCTCGACGGCCTCGACCCGCGCGCGGAAGCGCGGGCTCGCGGCGAGCAGCTCGCGCCCCATGCCCCACCACTGCGGGCCCTGGCCGGAGAACACGAGCACGGGCGCCTGGGGGGCCTCGGTGTCGGGCCGCCGCGCGGTGCGCAGCCCCGGGGCCGGGCCGCCCTGCCCCCACGCCTCGAGCGCGCGCGCGAGCCCGTCGCGGTCGCGGCCCGTGAGGGCGAGCCGGAACGGGAACGCCGTCCGCTGCCGGTGCAGCGCCGCGCACGCGGCCGGCAGGGCGTGCGGCGTCTCGCGCAGCCAGCCCGCCAGGCCCAGCGCGACCGCCCGCAGCGCCGGCTCCGAGCGCGCCGACGCGAGCACGAGGTGCGGGCCCGGGCCGTCGCCCTCGAGGCCCCCTGCCTCCGGGCCCCCTGCCTCCGGGCCCCCTGTCTCCGGGCCGGCTTCGCGCGCGCC
>JANJTH010000077.1 GCA_024711205.1 Planctomycetota bacterium
GGGCGGGCGCGGCCTGCGCGCGCCCGGAGGGATCGTGCGCGCCGACCGGCGACGCCGGCGCGCAGCGGCGCGTCCGGGTGCCCGCGGTCAGTCCCCGCCCTTGCCCCGGGGCGGCGCGCCGCTCGCCTGCCAGCGCAGGTAGGCCTCGACGAAGCCGTCGATCTCGCCGTCGACGATCGCCTGCACGTCGGTCTCCTCGTGGCCCGTGCGCGAGTCCTTGACGAGCGTGAACGGCTGCATCGTGTAGCTGCGGATCCGGTCGGCCGCGCCGAAGCCCATGTTCGACTTGTTCTGGTAGCCGGCGGCCGTCGCCGCCTCGCGCTTCTCGATCTCCGCCTGGTAGAGCTTGCCCTTGAGCAGCGCCATGGCCGTGCGGCGGTTGCTGTGCTGGCTGCGGTCCTGCTGGCACGCGACGACGATCCCGGTGGGGAGGTGCGTGATCCGGACCGCGCTCTGGGTCTTGTTCACGTGCTGCCCGCCCGGGCCGCCCGCCGAGTAGGTGTCGACCCGGAGGTCCGCATCCTTGACCTCGATCTCGATGTCCTCGTCGAACTCGGGCGTCACGTCGACCGCGGCGAACGCCGTCTGCCGGCGCGCCTGCGCGTCGAACGGCGAGATCCGCACGAGGCGGTGCGTCCCGCGCTCGGAGCGGAACCAGCCGAACGCGCCGCGCCCCTTCACGTGGAGCATCGCGCTGCGGATCCCGGCCTGGTCGTCGTAGTCGACGTCGACGAGCGCCGTCTCGTAGCCGCGCCGCTCGGCGTAGCGCGTGAACATGCGCAGGAGCATCTGCGCCCAGTCGCACGCGTCGACGCCGCCCGCGCCGGCCTGGATCGCGACGTAGGCCCCGTGCGCGTCGAACTCGCCCGTGAAGTAGGTGCGGAGCTCGAGGTCGCCCATCGCCTTCTCGGTCGCCTCGAGCTCGCGGCGGACCTCGGCCATGGCGCCCTCGTCGCCCTCGGCCTCGGCCAGCTCGTCGAGCACCTCGAGGTCGTCGAGGCGCCGCGCGACCGCGGAGAACGCGTCCGTCTCACCCTTCACGGACTTGAGCCGGACGACCGTCTGCTGGGCCTTCTCCTGGTCGTCCCAGAAGCCGGGCTCGCCCATGCGGCCCTCGAGCGCCGCCCGCTCGGCCTCGAGCTGATCGACCTTGAGCGCCCCGCGCAGCCGGTCGTAGTCGCGCCGCAGCTCCTTGACCCGCTGGTGCGCCTCGCCCACGTGCCCCTCGACGTTCCGCGGGGCCTCGGGGGCCGCCGCGGGCGAGGATCTGACCACGCCGCCCCGCACCCGTCGAGGTCCGCCGCTCCCCACGCCCGGCCAGGAGCGCCGCCCCACCCTCGCAGGGCCTCCCCCGAGCGAAGCGCTCGGGCGACTCGCTCCACCCGCGGTGAACGGTCCCACCTCGCGGGGCTGATCCCCCGTCGAGGCGCCCTGGCGCCCCGCCATCCCCATCGGGGACGAGGGGTGAGCTCCGAAGGAGCTCCCCCTCGTTCCCGCTAGCGCCGGATCACGCCGTCGAGCCCGACCGTGGGCCCCGGGAAGTCGGGCCGGGGGGCCACGAGGTCGCTCACGTCGTAGAGGACGAGCTTCATGCGCGCGCGCAGCTCGTCGGCGAGCCCGATCCAGAGCACGCCGTGGCGGACGCCGTAGCGGAGCCGCTCGTCGCCGAGCTGGAGCAGGAGCTCGAGCGCGGCGCGGAGCCGGACCTCGCGCAGGCGGAGCCGGATCGTCCGCTCGCCGAGCGCCTCGAGCGCCGCCTTCGAGACGACGAGGTTGAGCCCGGTCACGTCGCGCAGGAAGTCGACGCACTCGACGAACGGCGTGTCGACGAAATTCACCGTGACCTTGCGCCCGTCGAGCAGCGCGCGCGCCTCGCGCGCGACCTCGCGGTCGGCCGGCGTCTCCGCGTCGCCGGTGCGGTCGAGCTTCGCCTCCGCCGCCTGGGCCGTCTGGTCGCGCAGCCGCTCGAGCAGACGCCGCGCGACGTCGCCGTCCTGCGCGCCGGCCGGCGCGGCCAGGGCCAGCGCCGCGCCGAGCGGCCCGAGCAGGGCCGCGCCCCGGGGCCTGGCGGATCCTCGACGTCTCATGGGGTCCGACCTCCCCGGCCCCCTCGCCCGGCGCGCGCCGCCGACCCGGGCCGGGTCCTCCGGAGCATACGTCACGGGGGCGCCCCGGGTTCCGCCGCGTCCGCCCGCCGCGCCCGGCCGGCCTCGACGGGCCCGGACCGCGGGATCGACCGGGCAGGGTCCGGCCGGTAGGCGCGGAGCCAGCGCTTGAGCGCCTCGCGGTCGGTCACGGTCCAGTCGAACCAGAGGTCCTCCATCTCGGCGATCGCGCGCTCGGCCGACCAGCCCTGGTACTGCATGCGGTAGAGCGCGGCGAGCAGCCCGGTCCGGTGGATCCCGCCCTGGCAGTGCATGACGATCGGCCAGGCGGCCGGGTCCTCCACGAGGTCGAGGAACCGCGCGACGGTCTCGTCGCTCGGGGCCGAGCGGCCCGACACGCGCAGGTGGACCCACGCGGCCCCGACCCGCTCGACGCCGCGCCGCTCCCGCTCGAACCAGCCCTCGTCCTCCCGCTCGCCCCGCAGGTTGAGCACCGTGCGGACGCCGTGATCGCGCGCGAGCGCCTCGAGGTCGTCCTCGTCGGGCTGGGGGGTGCGGATCAGGATCGCGCGCCCGTCGTCCGCCCGGTCGACGACCTGGGTCGCGCCGCAGCCCGACGCGAGCCCGCAGGCCAGCGCCGCGAGGGCGGCGGCGCGCGCGCGGCCCCGCGGGGTCGACGCGCTCGGTCGCGGGGCGGTCGCGCAAGCTGGCATGGCGGGATCGTAACCCCAGGCCAGCGAGGCCGGTCGGGGGGGGCCCGAAGGGGCCTCGCGCGGCGCGCGTCCCAGGGGCCGGGCGCTCCGAGGGGGGACCGGGCCTGGTGGGGGCGCCCGCTACAATCGAGGCCGCTCGGGGCGCGACGGCCCCGGCCGGCGAGGGGTGGTGGGCGGCGTGGACGCGGGTGATCGGGCCGAGAAGCTCGCCGAGCTGGCGGCGATCGAGGAGGGCGGGGGCGACCCGGCGTCCGCGCGCGCGCGCGTGGACGCGCTCCTCGCGGACGGCGACCCCGAGGTCGTCGCGGCCGCGGCCGGCGCGGCGGGCGCCTTCCCCGGCGACGCGGGGCTCGTCGGCCGCGTCGCGGCGCTCGCGGGCGTCG
>JANJTH010000129.1 GCA_024711205.1 Planctomycetota bacterium
GCCCGAGCCGGGGGCCGCGCCCGCGGCCCCGGCCCTGGCCCGCGGCTCCCCCGCGGCCCCGGGGCGACGCGCAGGGCTGACGGGAGCGTCGCGCCGCCCGCGACCCGGGCTCACGGGCCGCGCTCGCGCTCGAGCACGAGCTTACCCTGGTGGTTCACGCCCGCGACGCGCACGGTCACGCTCGCGCCCTCGCTCAGCTCGACGCCGGCGACGAGGCCCTCGATCCCCTCGAACAGGCGCACGAACGAGCCGAAGTGCTTGACCGCCGTGACGCGCCCCACGTAGGTCTTGCCGACCTCGGGGGTGCCCGTGAGGTCCGCGATCCGGGCCATCGCGTCGTCGAGCGCGGCCGCGTCGCGGCCGAACACCTTGACGAGCCCGTCCTGCTCGACGTTGACCGTGACGCCCGTCGCCTCCTGGAGCGCGCGGATCGTCTTGCCGCCCGCGCCGATCAGGTCGCGGATCCGGTTCCGGTCGATCCGCGTCGTCTTGACGCGCGGCGCGAACGGGCTCAGCTCCGCGCGCGGGGTGGCGAGGATCTTCGCCATCTCGCCGAGGATGTGCAGGCGGCCGTCGCGGGCCTGCCCGAGCGCCTTCGACATGACGGCGTCCGGCAGCGCGCCCAGCTTGTTGTCGAGCTGGATCGCGGTCACGCCCTCGGTCGTGCCGCCGACCTTGAAGTCCATGTCGCCTATGTGGTCCTCGTCGCCGAGGATGTCCGAGAGCACGACGAACCGCTCGCCCTCCATGACGAGGCCCATGGCGATCCCCGCGACCGGGCGGCGGAGCGGGACGCCGGCGTCCATGAGCGCGAGCGCGCCGCCGCAGATCGACGCCATGGACGACGAGCCGTTGCTCTCGGTGATCGTCGACTCGAGCCGGACGACCCACGGCATGGCGTCGGCCTCGGGGAGCACGGGCAGGAGCGCGCGGCGCGCCAGGTGCCCGTGGCCGATCTCGCGCCGGCCGGGGCCGCGCAGCGGCTTGACCTCGCCGACGCAGTAGGGCGGGAACGCGTAGTGGAGGAGGAACCGCTCCGACCGCTCGCCGTCGAGCGTCTCGACGCGCTGGGCGCTCTGGTCGTCGGCGAGCGTGCACGTCACGACGGCCTGGGTCTCGCCGCGCGTGAACAGGGCCGACCCGTGGCAGCGCTTGAGCCAGCCCGCCCGGCCCGAGATCGCGCGCACGTCCGCGGGGCCGCGGCCGCCGAGGCGCCGGCCCTCGATCGCGCGCGCGCGCATGAGGTCGCGCTTGAGCTCGCCCAGGGCCTCGGCCGCCGCCTTGCGCTCGGCCTCGCGCTCGGGCGGGCAGTCGGCGCCGAGCCCGAGGGCCAGCAGCGCGGCGTCCTGCGCGGCGCGGAGCGCCGCGTAGCGCTCGAGCTTGGCCGCGACGTCGAGCGCGGCGCCGAGCGGGCCCTCGCCGGCCGCGCGCACCCGCGCGAGCAGGTCGGCGTCCTCGGCCGGCGCGGCGACCGCGCGCTTCGACCGCCCGGCCGCGGCCGCGAGCCGGTCGAGCAGGTCGTGGAGCGGTGCGGCCTCGCGGCGCGCGAGCGCGAACGCGTCGAGGATCACGTCCTCGGGGACCTCGCGGGCGCCGCCCTCGACCATGACGATCCCGTCGCGCGTCGCGGTGACGACGAGGTCGAGGTCGCTCGCGGCGAGCTGCTCGGGCGTGGGGAACGCGACGAGCGCGCCGTCGACGCGGCCCACGCGCACACCGGCGACCGGCCCCTCCCAGGGGATCGACGACAGGCCGAGCGTGGCCGCCGCGGCCGAGATCGCGAGCACGGCCGGGTCGGTCGTCGGGTCGTAGCTGAGCGGGGTCACGATCACCTGCGTGTCGAAGCACCAGGCGTCGGGGAACAGCGGCCGGATCGAGCGGTCGACGAGCCGGCTCGTGAGCGTCTCGAGCTCGGTCGGGCGCGCCTCGCGCCGGTCGTAGCTCCCGGGGATCCGCCCGGCCGCCGAGTAGCGGTGCCGGTACTCGGTCGTGAGCGGCATGTAGTCGAGCCGGGTCGGCTTCGCCTCGGCCGCGACGACCGCCATGAGCACGGTGTCCTCGCAGGTC
Organism: Planctomycetota bacterium; assembly: GCA_024711205.1. GTDB lineage: Bacteria > Planctomycetota > J058 > J058 > J058 > JANJTH01. Next base: position 2,068 of record JANJTH010000129.1, read on the forward strand.
ACGAGCACGCAGCCGTCGGCCTGGCGCGCGATCGCGCCCGTCTCGAAGGTGACCGTCCGCCCGCCCAGCTCGATCGCCTCGCGGGCCTCCCTCGCGTCCGTCCGCACGCCGCCTCCCGCCGCGCGGCCTGCGACCCTGCGAAGGGCGGCCGCGCGGGCGCGAGAGGATAGCCGGCGGGCGGGGCGCCAGCGGGTGCCGGGTCGCGCCGCGCCCTCGGTCGCCCCGGGGGAGGGTCAGCGCCCGTCCGGCGGCGCCCACCGGTTGCGCCCGACGAGCTCGGTCGTCACCGCGTAGGTGGCGAGCAGCCGGCGCTCGAGCCGCGCGAGGGCGTCCGCGGAGAGCCCCGCGGACCGGTCGGCCACCCCTGCGTCGATCGTGTGGAGCAGCCAGCCCTCGCCCGTGATCAGGCCCACGAGGTCGCCCTGGTGCACCACGGCCTCGCCCGAGGCGGGGCCGAGCAGGCTGCGCCCCACGGTCGCGACCGGCGCGTCGGCGAGGCCGAGCCGCTCGACCAGCGTGGGCAGCACGTCGAGCTGGGAGCGCACGCCCGCGTCGCGCCCGGGGGCGATCCCGGGGCCGAGGGCGAGGAAGGGGATCCGATGGCCCTCCGCCAGGTCGGCGCTCGAGCTCCGGAAGACGTGGTCCGCGCCGATCAGGAACGTGGTGCGCTCGAACCACGGGCGGGCGCGTGCGCCCTCGAGGAGCTCGCCGAGCGCCCAGTCCGAGTAGGCGAGGGTGTTCCTGTAGCCGCCCTCGTCGTGCCGCCCGTGGGGCGCGACGTGGAACTCCGGGCCAGGGTCCGCGTAGGGGCCGTGGCTGGTCCCGGACAGCAAGACGGCGAGGAACGGCGCGTCGCCCAGGGCGTCGATCCGCGCGAGCGCCTCCTGGAAGGCGTCGTGGTCCCAGCCCCACTTCGGGTCCGGGTCGGGGTACGCGCGGCGCGGCGCGACGTCCTCGAGGCCGTAGGCCGCCTCGAACCCGAGCGCCAGCATGACCGAGTCGAGGTAGAAGGAGCGGCGTCGCGGCGCCTGGAGGAAGAACGTCCGGTAGCCGCGCGCGCGGGCGAGCGCGGCGACGCGCGTGACCGCGGTCTGCTCGAGCCCGCGCCCGAGCTCGGGGACGCCAGGCAGGCAGGGGACGCCCGTGAGCGCCGCCTGGACGCCGCCGACCGTCCGCTGGCTCGCGGCGAACACCTGCTCGAACAGGCGGCCCCGGGTCGCCCAGGCGTCGAAGCGGGGCGTGAGGGCGGCGCGCGCGCCCCCGTAGGCCCCCATGTAGCGGGTGTCCCAGCTCTCGAGCAGGACGAGCACGACGTTGCCGGCGTGCGCCGATGCGCCCCCCGTCCCCCGGCTGACGACCGGGTATGGCGCCCCGGGGTCGAGCGCCAGCGCCTCGAGCGCCGCGCGGGCGCTCAGCGGGGACGCGCGCTCGCGCGCGCCGCTCAGGGCCGCGCGCTGGACCGTGAACAGCCCGTTCAGGAGGAGGTGCCCGTGGGCGGGGACGCGGCCCCGGAACGCGTCCGCGGGGTTCAGGGGCTTCCGGTCGAGCGAGCCGCGCCACGCGAGGACCACGAGCCCGGCGAAGGCCCCGGCGACGAGCCAGGGGCGGCGGGCCCGGGGCACCGGCCGCGCGAGGGCGCGCCGCCACGCGAGGAGGAGCCCGAGCGCGAGCGCCGCCCAGGCCGCGAGCACGGGCGCGTGTACGAGCGCCATGGCGCCGACGAACTCGAGGTCGTTGCCGAGGAGGAGCGGCTCGCGCCCCAGGTGGCGGCGGACCTCGCCGAAGTAGAGCAGGTCGGCGGCCAGGAGCGCGGTCGCGGGCGGGAGCGGCGCGAAGGCGAGCCAGCCCCAGGCGGCGCGCCAGCGCGGCCCGTGGCGGCGCGGGACGGGGAGGACGAACAGCGCGAGCGGCAGCCCGACGAGCGGCGCGAGGGCGGCGAGATCGAAGCGCAGCCCCAGGACGAACGCCCCCGTGACCTGCGCCCAGGAGAGCGCGGCGAAGGCGTCCGGGTGCGCGAGGAGGAGCCCCGCCCGCGCGAGGGCGAGGCAGCCGAGCGCCAGGGCGACCAGCCGCGCAGCGGCCACGGCCGGGCCGAGCGCGCTCGCGGCGGCGTCCCGCCCGGCCGGCCCCTCGGTCGCGCCCCCGGGCGAGCTCGGCGCCGTGGCTGGCGGGAGGACGGCCGGCCGCGGCTCGGCGCGCAGGGGGCCCTGGCCCGGGCTCATGGGCGCCTCGCGTCGTGCGCGGGGAGCCTCGCGTCCGCGGGGGTCAGAGCGAGCCCGGAGCGACCGTCGACGGCACGGGCGCGGCCGAGCCGACGGGGTCGAACGTCTGGACGAACCGCCGCATGCGCCCGTGCCGCGGGAGGTGCAGGCGGTGGCCGAACGTCGGCAGCTCGCGCCACGCCCGGGCGTTGTCGTAGCCGCGGCGCGCGATCTGGAAGGCTGCGACGAGCATGCCGGTGCGGATGACGCCGTGCTGGCAGTGGACCAGGACGGGGCGCCGCGCCGGGTCGTCCATGAGCTCGAGCCAGCGCGCCACCTCCTCCGGGGTGGGGGGCGTGCCGGCCTCGAGCGGGAGGTCGACCAGCTCCGCGCCCGCGCGCGCGCAGGCGGCGGCCTCCGCCGCGTGCCAGGGGAGCGCGTTGATCGAGCGCGGCTGGAGGTTCACGACCGTGCGGATCCCGTGGCGCCGGAGCACGCGCTCGAGCTCGTCCGGCGCGAGCAGCCCGCTCCGGTACAGCGTGCCCTCCTCGACCACGAGGAGGTGGTAGGGCCCGCGCAGGAGCCAGACCGCGAGGCCGCCGGCCGCGGCCGCCAGGACGGTGAGCAGGAGCGCCTTGCGCCGTGGGATCGACATGTCGCGCCTCCGACCCGCCGGAGGATCGCGGCCGCCCTTCAAGGAAGGCTCAACGCGACCCGTCGACGCGCCGCGTGGGGGTCGGCCCGCGGGTTCCTCGCCGAGGGCGCGTGAGGACGCTCACTACGCCCCGGCGCCGTCGCACCCACGCGTCCAAGGCGCATCCGCGGCGCGCCGGCGCAGGCGTGAAGGCGGCGCGGAGAGCCCCGGACAGGCCCGCCTGCTCGTGCAGGCCGGCCCCGTGCCCCACCAGCTCGCCGCCCCTACCCGGGCCCGCTCCCGCGGTTCCAGAACCGCACGAGCTCCTTGTCGATCCCGATCAGCGTGACGAGGTGCTTCTCGCCCGCGACGACGACGTGGTCCGCCCCGGGGCGCCCGCAGGCCTCGACGATCCCGGCCTTGCCGTCGAGGAGCATGCGCCCGCACTCGTCGCTGACCTCGAGGAACGGCACCCGGCCCTCGCGCGTGACGAAGTACCAGCGCCGCGGGCCGCCGCCGCCGCCCGGGTGGACGTGCTCGGCCACCGTGTGCGCGGCGCGCGCGCGCGCCTCGCGCGCGGCGCGCTCCTGCTCGCGCCGGCGCGCGGCCTCGGCCTC
>JANJTH010000133.1 GCA_024711205.1 Planctomycetota bacterium
CCCGCCGCGACCGCCCCGGCCCCCGGCAGGCGCCCCGAGCCGCCCCCGCGCTGCGCGGCCGCGACCGCCGCGCGCACGCGCAGGTCGAGCTCCGCCGAGACGAGCCCGGCGGCGAGCAGGTGCCCGCGCAGGTCGCGCCCGGCCGCCGCCGCCTGCGCCGCGTGCGCCCGGAGCGCCGCCTCGTCGAGCGCGCCGAGGCCGAGCAGGCCGCGGGCGTAGAGCGCGTCGAGCGGGGTCATGCCGGGAGCTTGACGCCCCACCGGCCCTCGACGCCAGCCCCTCCCTCGCGCCCGGCAGGCGGGTCGCCGCCGGGCTCGCTACGTTGGCCCCGGCGGGGCCGCCCCTGCCCCGTGGAGGTCGGCCCTGCTACAGCGCCTCCTCGAGCTCCGCGGTCTCGTCCTGCGAGCCGAAGTCGGACACGGCCGCGAGCGGCCGCTCCTCGCCGAGGAGGACGGGGCCGACGAGGGACGCGTCGTTCTGCTGGGCGAACAGCGGGGCCTGCACGAGCTCGGCCGGGCCCCGCCGCTCGACCTCGGTGAGCAGCTCGTCGATCGCCGCCGCCAGCGCCGGGAGGGCCGGCTCCGCCGCCTCGGACCCCGGGGGCGGCGGCTCGCCGACGATGCTCCGGGCCCGCGCGAGCGCCGCGAGCGCCTCGGCGCGGAAGCCGCCGCGCGCGAAGGAGCGCGCCGCGAGCGCCAGCGCCTCGGCCGGGCCGCGCGGGAACACGCGCCAGGCGTGCGAGCGGAGCCCGTCGGCGTAGGCGTCGCGCAGCACCTCGTCGCCGAACAGCGCGAGCGAGCGCAGGTAGACCGGGTCGAGCACGTGGGCGCGGAGCACGCCCTCGAGCGCGCCCTGCGCGCGCCGGAACAGCTCGTAGAGCGCGTTGACGCGGCGCGGGAAGTCCTCGTGGACCTCGTCGAGGATGCTCTCGTACTCGGCGAGCTCGTTGTCGCGCCGGTACTCCTCGGCGAACGTCGAGACCTTGTACTGCTCCTCGCGCAGGATCGAGAGCTCGTGGAACACCTCGCTCACGAAGCGGTCGAACTTGTGCGTCCGGCCGCGCGAGCGGAACAGCGCGTGCGAGATCCACTTCGCCCGGTGGAGCGGCCCGTTGCGGATCGCGCCCAGCCGCGTGAAGTCGAGCAGCTTGCTCACCTCGCTCGCGTCGAGCCGCAGCCGGCGCCGGTCGACCGAGCGCTCCTCGGCGTGCGCGAGCACGCGCGTCTCGTAGAGGACGTAGACCTGGTGGTACTCGCGCTTGGCCTCGAAGAACGCCTCGACGAGGTCCCACACCGTCGCCCCGTAGAAGTAGCGCCGGCGCTTCACGCGGCTCCCCGGCCCCTCACGTGCCCGCCTTGACGAGCTCGGTCAGGCGGGCCTGCGCCGCGGGCGGGGCGCTCGACAGGTGCGGCGCCATGGCGGGGCCCAGCACGCGGGCCACGGCCTTCGCGTCCGCCGCGTGCGCCCGCTCCGCGACCTCGACGGCGGCCGCCCACAGGTCGGGGTCCTCGATCGCCGCGCCCTGGGGCGGGAAGCACCCGGCGACGAGGCCGAGCGCCTCGCCCGCGCGCGGCGCCGGGAGGCGCACGAGGGCCCGGGCCTTGCCCAGGTGGAGCGCGCGGGCGCGGGCCGTCGCGGGCGCGACGAGGTTGAGGCCCGTGATCACGAGGTCGAAGTCGTGGAGCGCGGCCGGGGCGTCGGTCGCGAGGAGCCCGCGCGCGCGCACCTCGAGGAGGTCGTAGTAGCGGGGGCGCTGCTGCTGCTGCGCCGGGGTCAGCGCCTCGGGGGCGGGGAGGGTCGCGAGGAAGCGGACGGCCGCCGTCGCGTCCTTCGTGGCGAGGATCCGCTGCACGAGCAGCCAAAGGCCCGCGAACGTCTCGCGGAAGGTCGGCGGGCGCGTCGCGATCTCCTCGAGCCGCTGCTGGACCTTGCGGCGGATCTGCTCCTCCGGATCGTCGAGGAGCGGGACGAGCAGGTCGATCGCGGCCTCGGCGAGGTCGGGCCGATCGATCGCCTGCTGCCCGAGGGCCTCGACGATCGAGCGACGCACGTGCGGCGCCGCCTCGGCGCCGAGGCGCGCCACGAGCGCGGGGAAGGCCTGCTCGTGGGGGATCGTGCCGAGCGACACGGCCGCGAAGTTGCGGACGTTCACGTCCTCGTGGGCCGAGACCTCGCGGAGGAGCGTGGTCACCCGCTGGGCCGCGTCCCCGCCCGGCGCGTAGGGGAGGGCGCCCAGCGCCCGGACCGTGACCACGAGGAGCGACGTCGAGCCCGAGATCGGCGCCCCGCCGTTGCTGCCCTGGCGCTGGCCGTCGGCGAACCGCTTGAGCGCGAGCGAGACCTTGCCGTCGGGGTTCTGGGCGATCCGCCCGAGCGCCTCGATCGCGACCTCGAGGAGGTCCTCGGGCGCGCCCGGCTCGGCGAGCACCGCGAGGAGCGGGTCGATCGCCTCGGCCGCCTGGAGCGCGCCGGCGGCCGTGGCCGCCGCCATGCGCATGCGGTCGTGCTGCTGCTGCTGGCGCCCGTTCAGGTAGGCGAGCACGTCGGGGAGCACGGCCTTGTTGCCCGTCTCGCCGAGCGCCTCGACCACGAGCGCCTTCGTCTCGTCGAGGTCGGTGGGCTGCCCCTGCGCGAGCCGCCCGCGCAGCAGGTTCAGCGCCTTCTCCCCGCGCTCGCCGCCGGCCCGCGCCATGGCGCCGAGCTCGCGCACGGCGGTCCGGCGCACGGGCGTGACGGCGTCCGGCCCGCTGATCGCGTCCTTGAGCTCGTTGAGCAGGAGGTCGCCGTCCTTCTGGAGGGCCGCGAGCAGGCGGGCGAAGTAGCGCTCGGCCTCGGCCTCGTGCTTGCGAGTCCGCTCCTCGCGGCGCCGCGCCACCTCGAGCCGCCACTCGGCGTGCGACTTGCCGCGGGCCTCGTCGAACCAGCGGCGCCAGTCGGCGGCCGCCTCGAGCGGCTGCGCGGTGAGGCGCTGGAGGGACTCGCGCGCGCGCAGCTCGACCGCGCGGAGCTGGCGTGGCACCTCGAGGAGCGCGATCAGGACGCCCGTGGCCTCGATCGGGTTCGGCATGCGCTCGAGCAGGTCGATCAGCGAGAAGAGCTGCTTGCCGCGCGGCGTCCCGGGCCGGGCCCCGCGCAGGTCCACGGTCATGCGCTGGAGGAGGAACCGATAGACCGTGCCCCGGTCGTCGTCGAGCGTCGCGAACGTCGCCTGCGCCGCCGTCGCGACGACGGCCAGCGGGTCGTCGAGGGCGCGCAGCGTCAGGCGCGCGGCCGCCTCGCCCCGGAACCGCCCGCACTGCCGGAGCGCGCGCAGGACCGCCAGGCGGGCCTCGCGCCGGCTCGCGTCGCCGGGCTCGAGGATCTCGCGCAGGAACGCGTCCTGCGAGCCCTCCTCGCCCAGCTCCGCGTCGCCCCGGCCCTTCACGCCGACGAGGAACAGGTCGAACGCGGCCTGCTCCGCGACGAAGCCGCCCTCGACGAGCAGCTTGCGCTTGAGCTCCCGGAGGGCGGGCGCCTCGTCCTGCGCGCGCGCGGGCCCCGGCGCGAGGAGCGCGAGGGCCAGGGCGGCGAGGCACGCGGTGGACGACGTGGAGGCGCGCATGCGGGCGACGCGCACGGTACCCGACGGGCGCGCTCCGCGCAACGCGGCGACGGGCTTTGGCCTTGACACAACCCGAGGAGGCGCGCGACATTCTGCGCTCGGGTGCGCCCTGGCCGGCGCCGGGCGGGTCCCCTCCGCGCGGCGCGGCCCCCGCCCAGCGCGCCCGGGGAGCGAGGCCGACATGAAGCCCGACGCGGTCCCCTTCTTCGGGATCCTCGTGGCGGTGCTCCTCGCGGGGGTGTGGGCGCTGCTCCGTTTCGAGCTCGTGCGCTTCAAGGACGACGAGCGGCGGCAGTTCTGCAAGCCCGCGATCGACACGGGCCAGCAGCGCATGGGGCGCGACGTGCCGCTCTACGGGCCGGACCGGCTCGCGGCGCCGGACCTCGTCCGCTACCGGACCCCGCGCACGGGCGACATGACCTCGCGGGTCGTCGCGGTCGCGGGGCAGCGGGTCGAGGTCCGCGACGGGCAGCTCCTCGTCGACGACCAGCCCGTGGACGAGCCGTGGGCCGTGTTCCGGCGCGCGGACGACTTCTACCCGCCGCTCGTCGTGCCCCCCGGGTGCGTGTGGGTCATGAACGACACCCGCTCCCGCGGGCGCAGCGAGGCCTTCGACAGCCGCGCCGCGGGCCCGATCCCGGTCGACGCGATCTCGTACCGGTTCGACGGGACCCCGCGGGAGGAGCCGAAGTGATCCCCGTCGCGGCGCTGCGCACCCCGGTCGGGGCCGCCTACCTGGGCGGGGCGGCCGTCTCGGGGCTCCTGTGCGTCACGGTGGGCCTCGCGACGGTCCAGCGCCACCTCCGCGAGGAGGGGGCGCGCGAGGCCGTGCAGGCCTTCGCGCAGGGGCTGCCGGACGCGCGACCCATGCTCCTCGAGGCGTGCAGCGACGACCCGGACTCGGGCCGGCTCCGGCTCCTGCTCGGCGTGTGGGAGCTCGAGCGGGCCGACGGCGACGCCGGGCGGCTCGAGGCGGCCGAGCGCCTTTTCGAGGAGGCGCGCGGCCGCGACCCCGAGGTCGCGACGCAGGCGACGATCGGGCTCGCCCTGTGCCGGCTCGCGCTCGCGGAGGGCCAGCCGAGGGCCGGGCGCGAGGCGGCGGCCCGCGACGCCGAGCAGCGCCTCCAGGGGCTCGCGGGGCCCGACGTCGAGGGCGCGCGGGCGGCCGCCGCGCTGTTCGCGGGGCGCGCGGCCGAGGCGGCCGGGCTGCTCGGCGAGGAGCCCGCGCCGGAGCTCTCGCTCGCCGGGCGGCGCGCCTGGAGCTGGAACCGGGCGGCGGCGGGCGTCCTGGGCCGCGAGCGCGCCGCGCTCGCGCACGCCCTCCAGGCCTACGCGCTGCGCTGGCTGCCGCTCGGCGGCGACGAGGAGGGGGGCGCGCCGGAGGGCGAGCCGTCGCGCCGCGACGACCCCGCGCGGCTGCTCGCGGCCGCCTACCGGGTGAGCCTGGGAGACGCGGGCGCGCAGCCCGCCACGCCCGAGGCGCTCGGGGCGGCCTGCGCGCTCGCGGAGCGCGCGACGAAGCTGCGCTTCTCGGGGGGCGCGGGGCGCGGCGCGCCCCGCGGGCGGTTCCTCCCGCCCACCTCCTACGAGCCCCCGATCCACAACGCGCTCGGGCTCGGGCTCTACCGGGCCGGGCGCTTCGACGAGGCGGCCGCGGCGTTCAGCGAGGCGCTGCGCGGGTCGCGCGAGCCGCTCTACGCGCTGAACCGCAGCGAGGCGCTCCGGCAGGCGGCGGAGCGCCTCCAGGACGCCCCGAAGGAGCGCAACGAGCGGCTCGGCCTGGCCGCGGAGTCGCTGCGCCTCGTCGCCGACTGGGTGAAGGACCAGGAGGGGCGCGAGGACCTCGCGCAGACGGCGCTCCGCACGTCGGCCGCACTCTCGCACCTGGCGGGCGCGACGCGCGACGTGGACCGCCTGCTCATGAGCCGCAAGGAGCTCCTGCCGCCGCCGGCCTTCCACCGGGACATGGGCGCGGTCCTCGACCACCTGAAGCAGCGCGCGTGCGTCGACCACTACAAGAAGGCGCTCGAGCTCGGCCACCCCGACGCGCTGGGGATCCAGGCGCGCCTGCGTCAGTGGGAGCGGCGGCGATGACGCACGGTCGGCGCGGCGATCGCCGCGGGCGAGGCGCCCCATGAAGTGCGGGAACTGCGGGCAGGACACGAACCCGACCCTCGTCTACTGCACCGTCTGCGGCGTCCCGACGGACGCGGACGTGACGGACGTCCTCGAGGAGGAGGGCAGGAAGCAGGCCGAGCTGCTCCTGATCAAGGCCGTGCAGGAGGCGCAGAAGCTGTGCGTCCTGGGCGTGTTCCTGTTCGCCTCCGTGCTCGGGCTGCGCTTCGTGCTCCTGAGCCCCGTCCGGCCCGACGCCTGGCCGAGCTACGCCGTGCCCTGGGCGGTCGTCGACGAGGGGCGGACCGAGGCCCCGCAGGCGCTCCCGCTCGACCCCCTGGAGGTCCCGCTCCCGACCGAGGACCGGTAGCGTGCGCGCGCCGGGGCGGTGGGCCCCGCGCGGAAAGGCCCTGGAGGTCGTGCTCGCGCTCCTGATCGCGCCCTTGGCGCTGGCCTGGGGCTACGCGGGCGAAGAGGCCCGCAAGGAGCGGCGGGCGCGCACGGAGCACCACTTCCTCCGTGCCGTCGGGAGTCGGAGCCATCGGGGCGAGAGGCTCGCGGATTCGCGCGACGAGATGCTCACCGGCGCAGCGCTCCTGGCGGGCGGCGCGCTCGCCCTCGTCCTCGTGGGCGCGGTGTGGGGCCGCGACAGGATCATCCGCTACTTCGCCTTCCGCGCCTGGCTCCGGGACCCCGCGCCGCGTGCGCCGGGCGTCCGGGCCTTCGCGCACGGGCGGGTGGAGCCCCTGGCGGATCGCCCGCACGCGTGGCAACGCTGGTACCGCGAGCGCAAGACCTGGAAGCGCCCGTTGACCGGCTCGGGACCCGGCCCCTGGTGGACGCTCTGCGCCGACCCCGGGGGCGACGCCCCGGACTTCTTCCTGCGCGACGCGCAGGGCAGGAGGACCCGGGTCCGCTCGACCCTCGACCTCGTGCACGACGAGGCCGGCCTCGAGGAGCACGAGGAGGCGGCGCCCGGGCAAGGCGGCGGCCCCGCCGAGCGCCTGAGCTACCGGACCCTCCGGCCCGGCGCCACCGTCCTCGTCGCGGGCCGGGCCTGGGTGGACGCCGAGGGCCCCACGCTCGAGCCCGACCCGAAGCACGGCCTCTGGATGACGTCCGGAGACCTCGCCGTCGCGCGGCGCGTCCTCTGGGACGACCTCTACGCGGTCTCCCTGCGCGGCCTCCTGCTCTGGGCCTCGACCGCTGGGGCCATGCTCCTCGGCCTCCTCCTCGCCTGAGCCCGGGCCGCGGCTCCCGGGGCGCGAGCTCGCGGGGGCGCGCGCCGCGGTGTTCTGGGCGCTCGACGGGACGATCGGGACCCTGACCCCGGCGCTCGGGACCTGAGTGCTCGCCGTCGTCGCGTCCGCCACCATCCAGCCCGCCGCGCTCATCGCGTCAGGGCGGCGCGTCCACGGCGTGTGAGCGCGACCTGGAGCTCAGGGGCGCCTTCGCCCGCGCTCGAGCCGAGGGCGAACGCGGCGCACACCGCCTCCAAGAGGTCGGCCCTGGACCTCGAAGGAGGCACCAGCTCCGAACGGCCCGGACCGCCCAGCTCCCCAGGTGGGGAGTACCGCTCGACCTCGACGAGTTCGAGCCGTTCGAGCCGGAGGAGCGCCGCGACGAGCGCCGCTCGGACGCCCTCGAACGACCGCGCCTCGCGATCAGCGGGCCACGCCAGCACGTGGGCCAGCGGCTCGGCGCCGGCCTCCTCGAGCAGCCAGAGCAGCTCGCCCTCGAATGGGGAGAGCGCCAGCTTGCTGCTGCGCCCACGCCCACCGGGCCCACCCTCCTGCCCCGGGAGCCTGGCCGCCGGGACCAGGTCGGTCCAGGGCCGCCCGCGGGAATGACGCGCGAGCCCGCGGCGTTGTGGGATGGTCGGGGCCGCGCCCGCCGCGGGGCGCCAGGAGGTTGACGGTGCCGATCCGGTCGATCGCGAGGCGCGTGTTCGGGACGTCGGGCGTCGAGTCGGTCGCGGGGGACGCGGCGCTCGCGGCGCTGCGCGCGTTCGTGGGGTTCACGTTCGCGTTCGCGCACGGGCTGGGGAAGCTCCCGCCCTCCGAGCAGTTCACGGGGTTCGTTGGCGCCCTCGGCTTCCCCGCGCCGGGGCTGTTCGCCTGGTGCGCGGCCCTGGCCGAGTTCCTGGGCGGTCTGCTCGTGGCCGTCGGCCTCGCGACGCGCCCGGCCGCGGTCGCGGCGGCGTTCACCATGGCGGTCGCCGCGTTCGGCGCGCACGCGAGCGACCCGTTCGCCAAGAAGGAGCCCGCGCTCCTGTTCCTGGCCGTCTTCGCCGCGTTCGCCGTCGTCGGCTCGGGCCGGTTCGGGCTCGACGCGCTCGTGCGCGCCCGGCTCGGGGACGGCGAGGCGCGCTGACGGCCCGGCCTCAGCGCGCCTCGTAGACGAGCGCCGCGCCGTCGGGCATGAGGCCGTCCGCGCTCGCCTCCGCGGGGACGACGAAGCGGAGGCCCGCCTCGTCGAGCAGGGCCCGGAGCTGGGCGGCGAGGGCCGCGGGCGGCGCGCTCGCCGGCAACACGAAGACGAGGTCGTCGGGGTTGCCCGTGGCGAAGGCCTGGACCTCGTCGTGATCGGCGCCGGCCAGCGCGTAGACCACGTCCTCGCGCAGGCGCGCATGGTCTGCGCGGCGGAAGCCGCGGAACACGACGTGGAGCTGCCGCGCGACCGCGGCGTGCGGGAGCTCCGCCAGCATGGCCAGGAGCTGGCGGGCGAGCAGCTTGCCCGTGACGCGGGCGTGGGCGATCCGCAGCTCCTCGCGGCGCGCGGCCGACGTGGGCTGCGGGTGCCGGACCTCGGCCGCCAGGGACCGGGCCCCGAAGGCCGCGGGCGTCAGGAGCTCGACCTGGGCCCGCGCGTGGAGCGTCTCCACGAGGTCGGGCCGCGCCGGGTCGACGAGCGACTGCGTGGTCAGGGCCAGGCGCGGGAGCGCGACGAAGCGTCGATCGCCCGACGCGTCGCCCTGCCGGACGAACGGCGAGCCCTCGCCCAGCAGGTGCTCCTCGAACGCGGCTGCGAAGGCCGCCTGCGCCGCCGCGTCGGCCGACGGGTCGCCCCGGGCCACGACCTGGCAGGGCGTCCCCCGGAGCGCCGCCGGGAGCGCCGCCGCGTCGGGGACGCGGATCGACGGCTCGGGGGTGATCGGCACCGGCGCCTCGCCAGCCTCCGCCCCGCCGCCCTCCGCGGGCGTCCCGCCGGACTCCGGCGCCCCGCGCGGGGCGCCCGCCTGGCAGCCCAGGAGCGTCAGGGCCCCCGCGAGCCCGAGCGCGAGCGTCCTCGCCCCGCGCCCCGCTGCGCGGCGCGCCCCGCCTCGGACCTGATCCGTCATGATCGTCCCCGCGCTCCTGGCTCCTGCCCCGGCGGCGCCAGGCGCGCGCGCGCCCAGGCCTGGTCCTCGGGCCCCAGCGGCGGCTCCGGCTCGTCCCGGTAGTCGACGACCTTGGCGTAGGGCCCGGAGTCGTAGGCGCGTGCGAACGCGCGCGGCAGGTCGAGCGCGACGGGCGCGTCGCCGGGCAGGAGCGGCAGCTCGACCGTGGGCAGCGGGTCGCGGATCGAGAACGCGTAGACCCGCGAGCGCGGCGCGGGCGCCGCGCGCTCGCCCGCGTGGGAGACGTGGACGACGTAGTGCGCGGCGTCGCGCCGGCTCGCGAGCCAGGCCCGGACCCGCGGCTCGACGACGAGCCGCTCGCCCGCGCGCAGGAGGTCCACCTCGATCAGGTGGGCCTCGCTCGCGAGCACCTCGGCTTGCTTGCGGAGGTAGGCCTCGCGGTCGGGGCCGCGGGCCTTGTTGCTCGGGCTCACGAGCTCGATCACGGCGACGACCCGGCCGCCGCCTCGGAGGTCCCGGATCTCGACGAACGGGTGCCGGACGGGCTCGTGATCCCACCGCACGACGACGGGGGCGGTGACCCCCGCCGCGACCGCGCTGGCGTTGCCCGTTCCGGCGCCTCGAGCCTGCGCCTCGAGCACGACGACGTCGGGCACGATCGTGTGCGACGGTTCGTCGAACACGACCCCGACCTCCTCGCGGTGCTGGAGCTGCGCGTAGTAGCGCGCCGGCAGGACCGGCTGGAGGACCTCGGAGATCGTGTAGGCCAGGCGCTCGTGCAGGTCGGGCCACAGCGCCGGGCGCTCGAGGTACGGGTCCATGCCAGGAAACGGTGAAGGCACGACCCCAGTATGGCCGGGCTCGTCACCCGAGGAAACCCGCCTGCACCCAGCGAAGCTCCTCCCGTTCCCGTTCCCGTTCCCGTTCCCGCGGCTCGCGCCACCACCCTCCGCGTTCTCCCCGTTCCCGCCGCTCGCGCCACCACCCCGCCGCGTTCCTCCCTTGCCCTTGCCCTTGCCCTTGCCCTCCCTCTTCCCCCTCCTCCTCTTCCCCCCTCTTCCCTCTTCCCCTCTCTTCCCCGCCGTTAGACTCCTCGCCCACCAAGGGGGGCCTGGCCCATGTTCCGCCGGATCCTGATCGCCAACCGGGGCGAGGTCGTGGCCCGCGTCCTGCGGACCTGCCGCCGCCTCGGGGTCGAGGTCGTCGTCGTGTACTCCGACGCCGACCGCGACGCGCCCTACGTGGCCGAGGCCGACGCGGCCGTGTGCATCGGCCCCGCGCCGGCCGCCAGGAGCTACCTCGACCGCATGGCCCTGATCGAGGCGGCGCGCGCGACGGGCGCCGCGGCGATCCACCCGGGCTGGGGCTTCCTCTCCGAGGACCAAGCCTTCGCCGACCTCGTGCGCCAGCACGCGCTGACCTGGATCGGGCCGCCCGCGCACGCGATCCGCCGCATGGGCCGCAAGCTCCAGGCGAAGGCCGCGGCGCGCGCGGCCGGGCTCGACGTGGTCCCGGGCTCGACGACCGCGCTCGCGAGCGCCGAGGACGCGCTCGCCGCGGCCGAGGCCGCGGGCTACCCCGTGATCCTCAAGGCCGACCGCGGCGGCGGCGGGCGCGGCATGCGCGTGTGCCGCGGGCCGGACGAGGTCGCGCAGGCCTGGGAGCTGGCGCGCGCCGAGGCGCTCGCGTCGTTCGGGGTCGCCGACGTGTTCCTCGAGCGCTACCTCGAGGGCGGCCGGCACATCGAGTTCCAGGTCCTGGCCGACGGGTGGGGGGCCGCCGTGCACCTGGGCGAGCGCGAGTGCTCGGTCCAGCGCAAGCACCAGAAGCTGGTCGAGGAGTCGCCGTCGGTCGTGCTCGACGAGCCGACGCGCGCCCGCGTCGGCGCGGCGGTGGCCCGGCTCGCGCGCGAGATCGGCTACGTGGGCGCCGGCACGGTCGAGATGCTCCGCGACGACGGGGGCACGCTCCGGTTCCTCGAGATGAACACCCGCCTCCAGGTCGAGCACACGATCACCGAGACGCGCGCCGGCCTCGACCTCGTCGAGCTCCAGCTCCGGATCGCCGCCGGCGAGCGGCTCCCGTTCGACCAGGACGGCGTGCGGCTCGAGGGCCACGCGATCGAGCTCCGGCTGAACGCCGAGGACCCGCGCGACGGCTTCCGGCCCTCGCCCGGGCGGCTCGCGGCCTGGCAGGCGCCGGCGGGGGTCCGCTGCGACACGCACGTGGCCGCGGGCTGGGTCGTGGGCCCGCACTACGACTCGCTGCTCGCGAAGCTGATCGCGCACGCGCCGGACCGCCCCGCGTGCATCGCCCGGCTCGAGGCCGCGCTGCGCGAGCTGGTCGTCGAGGGCGTCGCGACGACGCGCCCGCTCCACGAGGCCGTGCTCGCGAGCGCCGCGTTCCGGCGCGGCGAGTACGACACGCGCGCGATCCCCGGCTGGGAGGGCTGACATGGCGCACGTCCCGCTCGAGCCGATCGGCTCGCCCCTCGACCACGCGGCCACCGCCGACGAGCGCGCGGCCCGGCGCGCGGCCCACGCGGCGCGCGAGGCCGTGCTCGCCGAGCGCCGCGCGAAGGTCGCCGCCGGCTGGGGGCCCGAGTACGCGGCGCGCGCGCACAAGAAGGGCAAGCTGACCGCGCGCGAGCGCCTCGAGCGCCTGCGCGACCCGGGCGCGCCGGTGCTCGAGACGGGCACGTTCGTCAACTGGGGCGACGTGTTCGGCGGCAAGCTCGAGAGCCCGGGCGCCGGCGTCGTGACCGCGTTCACGCGCGTCGGCGGGCGCTGGGTCATGGTGATCGGCAACGACAACACGGTCGCCTCGGGCTCGTGGTGGCCGCGCACGCCCGAGAAGATCGAGCGCGCGCAGGACATGGCGCTCCGGCTCCGCCTGCCCGTCGTCTACCTCGTCGACTGCTCGGGGCTGTTCCTGCCCGAGCAGTCGCGCAGCTTCCCGGGGGCGACCGGCGCCGGGCACATCTTCAAGAAGAACGCGCAGCTCTCGGCCGCGGGCGTCCCGCAGGTGGCCGGCGTGTTCGGCGACTGCATCGCGGGCGGCGGCTACATGCCGATCATCAGCGACCGCGTGATCATGACCGAGCAGGCCTACATGGTGATCGCGGGCGCCGCGCTGATCAAGGGCGCGAAGAGCCAGTCGATCACGTCGCTCGACATCGGCGGCCCCGAGGTCCACGTGCACCGCTCGGCCTGCGCCGACCTGCGCGTGCCCGACGACGACGCGGCGCTCGCGGCGATCCGGCGCGAGCTCGACCGGCTCCCGGGCTCGGCCGCGGCCTACTACCGGGCCGAGGCCGCGCCGGCCCCGCCGCTCCACGCGCCCGAGGAGCTCGCGGCGGTGCTCCCGCCCGACCACCGCACGGCCTACGACGCGCGCGAGGTGCTCGCGCGGCTCGTCGACGGGTCGGCGTTCTGGGAGCTGTGGCCCGAGCACGGCCCCGAGGTCGTGGTCGGCGTCGGGCGCGTGGGCGGGCTCTACTGCGGGTTCGCGATCAACCAGCCCGGGCTCGTCCCCGACGCGGACGCGCCCGGGCGCGACCGCCCGGGCGGGATCCTCTACCGGCACGGGATCGCCAAGCTGGCGCAGTTCGCGCGCGCGTGCGCGGCCGACGGGCTGCCGCTCGTGTGGCTGCAGGACGTCTCGGGCTTCGACATTGGCGAGGCCGCCGAGCGCGAGGGGCTGCTCGGCTACGGGAGCTCCTTGATCTACGCCAACTCGGTGCAGCCGGCGCCCGTGTTCACGGTGCTCCTGCGGCGGGCCTCGGGCGCGGGCTACTACGCGATGAGCGGGCGGCCCTACGACCCGATCGTGCAGCTCTCGACCTGCGGGGCGCGGCTCTCGGTCATGGAGGGGCGCACGCTCGCGATCGCGAGCTTCCGCACGAAGCTGGACCGCGACTTCGAGATCGCGACGAGCGACCCGGCCGAGCGCGAGAAGATCGCGCGCGGCATGTCCGAGACCGAGGCCCGGATCGAGGCCGACATGGACCCGTGGGTCTCCGCGAAGGGGCTCGACACGGACGAGATCGTGGGCCTGGCCGAGCTGCGCCCGTGGCTCGAGGGCCTGGTCGAGATGGCCTACCAGGCGACCGGCTACCGGACGGTCAAGAACCCGCGGATCTGGAGCCTGCACGACCTGGCGGCGCTCGCCGAGCAGGCGACGGTCCCCCGGCCCGCGCTCGAGTGCCTCGTCCGGCGGCCCGAGCAGGCCGCCGGCGCGGCCCCGGACGCGGGCGTCGTGCTCGCCTCGCCCGGGGTCGGGACGTGGGAGGGCGCCCCGGCGCCCGGGACCGTCGTCGTGCCGGGCGGCTGCGTGGGCCGGCTCTCGCGGCCCGGCCTGCGCGTGGACCTCGTCGCGCCCGCCGGCGTCTCGGGCGTCGTCGACGGCCCGGCGCCCGAGCGGGCGCGGGTCGCGGTCGGCTGGGGCGAGCCCCTCGTGCGGCTCCGCCCGCTCGGGGACGGCTCGGTCGGGCTCCTGGGCGAGGACGCGGCGGCGGCGGCCGACCACCTCGCGGCCGGGCACGGGCTCGTGCGCGCGCCGCAGGCCGGGCGCTTCTACCAGCGGTCGTCGCCGGACCGCCCGCGGTTCGTCGAGCCGGGCGCGCCGCTCGAGCCCGGGCAGGTGCTCGGCCTCGTCGAGGTCATGAAGACCTTCTTCCAGGTCCGCTACGGCGACCGGGCCACGGGCCACGGGCTCCCCGAGCGGGCGCGCGCGGTCCGCTGGCTCGTCGCCGACGGCGCCGAGGTCGAGCCCGGCGCCCCGCTGCTCGAGGTCGAGGCCGCCCCGGAGGGCTGACCGGCGCCGGGGCCCCCTCCCCTCGGCCGGGGCCCGGGCCCTCACCCGCCGCGGGGATGGGGGAGGGCCGGCGGGCCCCCCCGCCCCTCGCATATACTCGGGCCCCCGCGCGACCGGCGCGGGGCCGACGCGGGGGAGCGGGGGCGGGCCGCAGCGTGACGACTCCCAGCCTCAGCGAGGCCGTCGAGGCCGCCCGCGTCGCGCGCGAGGCGGGCAAGCTGCGCCTCGCGCAGCGCGCGGTCGACCACGCCTACGGGGCGCTCACGGGGCGCGAGGACCGGGGGCTCCTCGAGCGGCTCGGGCTCGAGAGCGACTTCCTGGCCCGCTCGCTCGGGCGCGAGGGGGCGCTCCTCGCGGCGCTCTCGGAGTGGCTGCGCGCGAGCTCGCTCGGGCTCGCCGAGGCGCGGCGCGGCGTCGCGCAGGTGTGCCAGGCCTACGAGCGCTGGCGCCCGAAGCCGGGGACGATCGGCGCGCCCCGCGACAGCCTGCGGGCCGCCGCGAGCGGGCCGTTCTGGATCGACCGCGCCCGGCGCGGGATCGTGCTCGCGCTCGAGGGCGGGATCACGGGCGAGGGGACCGAGGCGTTCGGGCGCGTGCTCGAGCTGTGCGCGCGCGAGGCGGACTGGCTGCTGATCGACATGGAGCGCCTGACCTACGTCGGCTCGGCCGGCCTGGCCGTGGCCGTGAAGACCTCCGAGGTCCTGCGGGCCCGCCGCGGCGGGCTCGTCCTGTTCGCCATGGCGCCCAACCTGCGCCTGCTCGTCGACACGCTCGGCCTGTCGCAGTTCCTGAACCCGGCCCCGGACGTCGCCGGCGCCCTGACGCACGCGGTCGGGAGCTGAGCAACCACCCGGGGACACCCTGCGAGGCCCCCCGGCGCGCCGGGTCGGCGCTGGAACGCGCGCGCGCGAGGCCGTAGCGTCGGGACCCGTGCCCGACGCCCCGCCCAGCGCCCACGACGCCCCCCGCGCGGCCCCGGACCCCGGGCCGGCGGACGCCCCGCTCTCGGCGTTCGAGTGGGCGCTCGCCGCGGCCGCCGGCGGCTACTGCGTGCTCGCCCCGCGGCGGCTCTGGGCCGACGTCGCCGTGTTCCTGGCCGTGGCCGCGCTCGTCGCGGCGTCGCGCCGGGGCTGGCGGCCGGCCGCGCGCGCCGGCGCGCCCCGGCTCGA
>JANJTH010000142.1 GCA_024711205.1 Planctomycetota bacterium
GCTCGCGGCGGCCCTCGCCCCCGCGGTCTGGGCGGCCCGCACGCGCTGGCGCGGGCGCGCGCCCGCGGACACGCCCGCCTCGCGCGCGCTCGCGCACGTGGTCGAGGCGCTCGTCGCCGCGGACGAGCCCGCGGAGGGCGGGCGGGCCGAGCAGGCGGCAGCGCACCTCGCTCACGCCGTCGCCGCGGTCGCGCCGCGCCGGCACGCCGAGGCCGTGCTCGACGCGATCCGCGCCGACCTCGTGGCCTGGGTCGACGAGCTCGACGCGCGCGGCCCGGCGGGCGCGCCCGCGCCGGCCTGAGCGCTCGCTACGACGCTCCGGCTGGCCCGCGCCGGTCGTCGTCGTCGCCGGACGCCTCGTCGTCCTCGGGGGCGCCGCCGAGCGAGCGGAGGAACGCGGCGTACTGGTAGTGCTCGGCGAGCCCGTAGGAGCCCTGGCGCTCGAGCTCGCCCGCGAGGCGCTCGAGCCGCCCGCGGTCGTCGCCGGCGGCGCGGTCGAGGACGGCCTGCGCGGCGTCGTCGTGCCCGCCCGCGGCGAGGCGCAGCCCGATCGCGAGCGCGTCGTCGCGGTCGGCCTTCGCGGCGCGCGCGACGAGGAGCGCCCTCGCCTCCTCGCCGCGGCCGAGGCGCTCGAGGCAGGCCGCGAGGCGGAGCGCGGGCTCGTCGCGGTCCGGGGCGGCGAGGGCCAGGCGGCGCCAGAGCGGCTCGGCCTCGGTGTGGCGGTCGAGGCGCTCGAGCGCGAGCGCGCGGTTCCAGGCCGCGGCGTCGGCCCCCGGCCGGGCCGCGAGCGCGGCCGCGAACGCGACCTCGGCGGCCGCCCAGTCGCCGGCCGCCGCCGCGACGAGCCCCGCGTGGAGGCGCTCGTCGTGCGCGCGCCACCCGAGCGCGTGCTCGCCCCACCAGCGGTGGAACGCGGGCGGCGCGCGGAGCGCCGAGCGCGGCGCGTCGCAGAGCACGTGCAGCAGCCACGCCGCGTGCGAGGCGGCCTCGGGGTGCTCGGCCCACAGGCGCGGGAGGGCCTCGATCAGGCGCGCGCGGCGGGCGTGCCCGCGCGCGACCGCCTCGGGCCCGCGCAGCCCGACGAGCTCGCCGTCGAGGCGGGCCAGCCCGCGGTCGGCGAAGGGCGGGAGCGCGCACAGGCGCTCGAACAGCTCCTCCATGGCCTCGCTCGTCCGCTGCTGCACGAGGAGGCCGCCGCGGAGCAGCCAGGCCAGCCCGGTCGCCTCGGCCAGGTCGTCGTCGCCGCTGCGCTGCCCGGCCACGGCCGCGGCCTCGTCGCACTCGGCCTGCCAGGCGCGCGCCACGAGCCAGCGGTAGGCGCCGGGGCCGGCGAAGCGCGCCCGCCGCTCGGCCCACCAGCCCTCCCACGCATACTCGGGGTTGCGGACGAACGACGCCCCCGTGAGCCGCTCGAGCGCCGCGTCCGCCTCGTAGGCGAACGCGCCGCGCGCGTCCTGGACCTCGGCCGCGAGCGCCTCGATCGAGGCCGACCGCGCGGCCACGAGCGCGGGGACGTCGGCCGTCCTGAGCTCGTCCGCGAGCGCCGGCGCGAGGTCGGGCCCGGGCTCCCAGCCGTGGTCGAGCACGAGGCGCCGCAGGCCGCCCGCGCGCCTGGCGCGGTCGAGGTCGATCAGCCCGCGCAGCGCGACGGCGCTGCGGCTCGGCGGGAGCTCGGCCGCGAGCGCGGCCGCGCGGTCGAGGTCGCCCCGGTCGCGCGCGTCCCGCGCCTCGCGGAAGCGGGCCCACACCGCGGGGGCGGGCAGGTCGTCGGGGCGCGGGCCGAGCCAGCGCGCGGCGAGGCGCGTCAGGCGCCCCTCGAGCGCGAGGGCGCCCAGGATGAGCGCGACCGCCCCCGCGGCCCGCGCCCAGTCGGGGCCGGGCGCGAGCGCGAGCGCGGCGCACAGGCCGGCGAACGCGACGTAGGGGGCGAGCCCGACCAGGGTCACGCCGCCGCGGGCGCCCGCGCGCGCGAACACGCGCGCCGTCGACGCGGAGCCGAGGTAGAGCGCGCAGTAGGCGGCGAACGCCGCGACGACCCCCGCGCCGAACGACGAGGGGCCGGCGAGGGCGCGCCGGCCCAGGTCGACCGCGAACACCGCGAACGTGACGGCGCCGAGCCGCCGCGCCCAGGGGCGCATGCGGAGGAGCCCGAGCCCGGCCACGACGGCCGCGGCCGCGAGGAGCGCGCGCGCCACCTGCGCGCCCGCGTGCTCGATCGCGGCGACGCGGGTGCCGAGCTGGACGCCGAGGAGCACGCTCGCGAGCCCGACCCACACGAGGTCGCTCGGGGCCCGGCCGCCCGAGGGGGGCTCGGTCGAGGGCGGCGCCGGGGCGGGTGCGTCCAAGGGCGGTCCTCCGCGGCCGCGCCCGTCGCGCCGCCCGGGGCGACGACGTTAGCATCTCGCCCCGCCCCGGCCCCGCGCGCGGCCCGGGGTCAGCTCCTGGGCGGGAGCCGGCGCAGGAGCCGCAGCCCGCGCGCCGGCGCGCGGTCGCCCGCGGCGGCCTCGCGCGCGGCGGCGCTCACGTCGCCCGCGGGCGTGTCCCACGCGCCGCCGAACACGGGGGCGGCCGAGGGCGTCTCCCCGGCGGCGCCCGCGGCGCACCACTCCTCGACGTTGCCGACCAGGTCGAGCGCGCCGCCCACGCCGCGTCCGGCCGGGAAGCAGCCGACCGGGGTCGGGCCGGGGAGGCGGCCCGCGACGTTGGCGAGCCCGAGGTCGGGGGCCAGGTCGCCCCAGGGGAACCGACGCGCGGCGCGGCCGCGCGCGGCCGCGACGAGGGTCGCCGGGTCGGCGAGCTCCGCGCGGCTCCAGCGCGCGAAGGCGCGCGCGTCGAACCAGTCGAGGCCGGTCGCGGGGAGCCGCTCCTCCGCCGGGCCGACGGCGCGCGGGTCCCAGCCGTCGGGCGGGCGCGGCGCGTCGTCCGGCGCGCCGGGCTCCCACGCCTTGCGCGGGTCGTCGCCCTGGTGGACGGCGGCCCAGAACGCCGCGTACTCGCCGCGCGTGACCTCGCAGCGGCCGATCCACACCGGCTCGCGCGTGACGACCTCGACGGCGTCGCCCTCGCCGGGGACGAGCCAGGGGCCGCCCGGGACGAAGGCCATCGCCGCGAGCTGCTCGGCCTGGGCCTGGAGCGCCCCGCGGCCGCCCTCCTGGAAGGCGCGCGCCGCGGCCCCGGCGTGGCCGCGGGCGAGCAGGTCGAGCCCGACCCGCTCCCAGCCGCGCGGGTCGAGGCCCCCGCGCGCGCGGGCGAGGTCCCAGGCCACGAGCGCCTCGACGTCGGTCCCCCGGGCGCGCTGCGCGAGCTCGGCCAGGGCGGCGGCCGCCTCGGCGGCCTTCTCCTGGGCGCGCTCGTCGCCGCCGAGCAGCGCGAGGCGCTCGGCGCGGGCGCCCTCGAGGACGGCGTCGTGGAGGGAGAGCGCGTCGCGCAGGAGGTCGGCGCGCCCGCGCAGGGCCGGGAGCGCCTCGTCGAGCGCCGCGAGCGCCTCCGCGTAGCGGACCGGCTCGAGCCGGGCCAGGCGCGCCGCGTCGACGAGGCGCGCGCGGCCGAGCGCGAGCCCCGACGGCGCGGTCGCGACGTTCGCGAGCACGAGGCCGCCGAGCAGGAGCACGAGCGCCCCGGCGAAGATCCCCCAGCCGGCGCCCGCGGGGGTGCCCTCGCCGGGCTCCCGCGCGCGCCGGCGCGGGGCCTCGAGCGCCTTGCCGACCTGGCTCGCCTTGCCGAGCCGGCGCGAGGGGCGCTCGTCCGCCTCGGGCTCGCCCGCGGGCTC
>JANJTH010000188.1 GCA_024711205.1 Planctomycetota bacterium
CCGAGCCGGCGCCCGAACCCACGCCGCCCGCGCCCGAGCCGGCGCCGGGCGGGGAGGAGCCCGAGTGAGCCCGAGCGAGGTCGTCGTCCGCCACCTGCAGGAGAGCGCTCGCACGAAGGAGCGGCTCGCGGCCGAGGGCACCGCCGCGATCGTGGCCGCGGCCGAGCGGCTCGCCGCGGCCGTGCGCGGCGGCGGGAAGGTGCTGTTCTGCGGGAACGGGGGGAGCGCCGGCGACTGCCAGCACATCGCGACCGAGCTCGTCGTCCGGCTGACCTCGAAGTTCGAGCGCCCGGCGATCGCGGCGATCGCGCTCACGACGGACACGTCGCTCCTGACGGCCTGCGCGAACGACTACGGCTACGACCGGGTGTTCTCGCGCCAGGTCGAGGCGCTCGGGCGCCCGGGCGACGTGCTCGTCGCGATCACGACGAGCGGCAAGAGCCCCAACGTGCGGCTCGCCATGGAGCAGGCCCGCGCCCAGGGCGTCGCGACCGTGCTCCTCTCGGCGGGCGACGGCGGCCCCTGCGCCGCGCTCGCCGACACGGCCGTGCTCGTGCCTGCGCGCGAGACCTCGCACATCCAGGAGTCGCACATCGCGATCGGGCACATCCTGTGCGAGCTCGTCGAGCGCCTCGCCTTCGCCCGCGCAGACTGAGCTCCCGAGCCCCACGACCCCGGGGCTCCGGGCCCCTTCTTCCCTTGCCCTTGCCCTTGCCCTCCCTCTTCCCCTTCCCCCCTCTTCCTCTTCCCCGCCCTACGCCCCGCCTTTCGCCTCGCCGCGCCGCGGGCCCCGGCGGAACGCCAGCGCGTAGGCCACCGTCCCGAGCGCGAGCCCGGCCGGCACGTCGACCACGTAGTGCTGCTTGACCAGCACGGTGGAGGCCGCGATCGCGAGCGCGAGCGCCCAGCCCGGGAGCGCCCAGCGCGGCGCCCAGTGCTGGACGATCCAGGCCACGAGCACGGCGTTCGCGCAGTGGAGGCTCGGGAAGATGTTGTAGCCCGGGTCGAAGTCGTAGAGCCCCTGCAGCCAGCGCGTCGTGACGTCGGTGACCTCGAAGGCCGGCCGGTCCATCTTCGTGGGCACGACCGAGAACAGCGCCAGGCACGGGACGTAGGTGTAGAGGTAGCTGCGCACGACGACCCGGAACCGCTCGATCCGCCCGCAGAACAGGAGCGGCAAGAAGCAGAACGGGAAGTAGACGAGGTACGGCCAGACCCAGCGCGGGCTGAGCGGCACGTGGGCGTCGAGCGACGTCTCGGGCTGCCAGGGGGTCGCGCCCTGCTCGACGCGATGCAGGTTCAGGTAGTCGAGCGCGTAGAACCCGACGCCGAGCACGAGCGAGAGGACGAACGACGCCACGAGGAGCTCGCGCCAGTCGCGCGGCGAGAGCGCGAGCTCGAGCGGGCGGGCCAGCGGCCGGGCGAGCGGGTCGTCGTCCTGCGCGGCGCCGGGGGCCGCGCCGGGCGACGGCGCCGGCGCTGGCGGCGTGGTCGGAGCCGGGGCGTGCGGGTCGGTCACGGGCCGTCCTCCTGCGCCGCGGCGGAGGCCTCCGCCGCCGTGGCCGCTGCGGCGGGCCCCTCCGGCGGGGCGGCCGGGAACAGGACGCCGGGCGCGAGCTTGCCCGCGGGGTCGAGCGCGACCCGGGTCCGGCGCATGGAGGCGACGCCCGCGTCGCCGTGCAGGCGGCGCAGGAGCGCCTGCTTGACCGGGTTGCGGCCGGTCCCGTGCTCGGCGAGCGGGCAGCCGCCGAGCGCGATCGCCAGCTCGCCGCACTCGAGCAGCGCCTCCTTCGCGCGCGCGACGTCGTCGAGCGTCGCGGGGAGCCCGTTCGGGTGGAGGTTCCCGTCCGAGATGTGCCCCCACACGGCCAGGTCGAGCCCGCGCCGCGCGAACGCGGCCCGCCAGCCGGCGAGCGCCTCGCCGAGCCGCTCGAAGGGCACGATCACGTCGCCGCCGACCTTGTGGATCCCGGGGTCGACCGCGCGCTTGCGGGCCTCGACCCGGTGGTTCACGGCCACGGGCACGGCCTCGCGCACGGCGAAGAGCTGCGCGGCGCGCGGGCGATCGCCGGGGAGCGCGACCTCGACGCCGTCGAGCAGGTCGCGCGCCGCGAGGAGCGCGAGGAGGCGCGTCACGCCATCGTCGCCCTGGGTCCCGCCGACCGGCGGGCAGGCGGCGAACGCCTCGAGCGCGGCGCCGGCGTCGAGGCCCGGCGGGAGCTCGACCTGCACGAGCACGGCCCCGCCCGCCCCGGGCGGCAGCGCGACCCCGTGCTCGCGGTCCTTGCCGTCCTCGCGGAGGAGCGCCAGGCAGCGCGCGTCCAGGCTCTCGATCGCGCGCACGTCGAGCCCCGCCGGCGCGCCGCGCGCGACGGCGGCCCAGGAGGCCCGCGAGGCGCCGCGCAGGGCCGCCGTGAGCTCGAGCGCGGCGGCCTCGTCGGGGACCGGGACGAGGGCGACGAGGAGCTGCGGGGGGTCCTCGAGCACGCGCAGCTCGACCTCGGTCACGAGCCCGAGCGTGCCCTCGGCGCCGACGAACAGGTCCACGAGGTCGAGCCCCGGCCCGCCCACGTAGCCGGCCGAGCACTTGGGGACGGCGGGCGCGGCGACCCGGGGCACGGGCACGTCGAGCACGCGCCCGTCGGGGAGCGCGACCTCGAACCGGCCGTCCGGCGAGGCCGTGACCTCGCCCCGGCGCAGGTCGAGCACGTCGCCCGTCGCGAGCACGACCGTGAGCCCGAGCACCCAGGGGCGCGTCGTCCCGTACTTCCAGGTCGCCGCGCCGGCGGCGTTCGTGCTCACGACGCCGCCCACGGACGCACCCGTGTAGGTGGGCGCGGGCGGGAACCACGCCCCGCGCGCGCGGAGCGCCTCCTCGAGCGTCACGAGCGCGAGCCCCGCCTCGACGCGGGCGCGCCCCGGCGCGAGCTCGAGCACGCGGGCCATGCGCGCGAACGACACGACGGCCTCGCCGCGCGGCGTGGCCCCCCCCGTGAGCGACGACTGCGCGCCGACCGGCAGGACCTGCGCCTCGTGCCGGACGACCCAGGCGACCTGCCCCTCGCTCGTGGGCAGCCAGGCCCGCGGCGCGTGCCCGCCCGGGAAGCGCGAGGCGTCGCTCAGGTAGACGGCGACGTCCTCGCCCTCGACCCCGGCCGGCCGCTCGATCGGCCCCCGCGCCGGCCGCGCGACCGCCCTGTGCGTCCCCTCCCCCACCGCGTCGCCCTCCCGTCGAGGCGCGGGAGTCTACCCGTGCCATCGCGCCGGCGCCGCGGAGACGGCCGGGCACGGGGGGAAGAGCGCGCGGGCCGGCCACGGCGGGTGGGCGACGCCCGTGCTCGACCGCCGGCGCGTTGCTCGCGGCGGTCCGCGACGCGCCTGGGCGGCGAGGGGCGGCCCGCGGACCCGGCGGTTACAGGTCCTCGAGCGCGAGCGCGTCGAGGTCGAGCCGGCCCGCGACGAGCGAGAACGCGAGCGTCGCGGCGAGCGCGGGGCGGTCGCGCACCCACGGCGGCTCGTGGGCGGGGGGCGTCACGAGCCCCGACGCGAAGCACGGCTCGAGGTCGAGCGCGTCGCCGAGCGCGAGCCGCCCCGCGAACAGGCGGTGCACGAGGTCGGGCCGCTCCTCGGCGATCGCCTTGCGGAGGAAGGCGTGGCAGGCGAGCAGCCCGTCGAGGTAGACGCCGTCCTTCGTGAACACGCCGCGCCCGCCGCGCGGGTCCCCGCCGCGGAACAGGCGCTGGGCCGAGTGGAAGCTCTCCTGCTCGGACTGCCCGGCCTCGAGGAAGTGCCGGAAGACCTCGACGAAGTCGGCGCCCTCGAGCGCGCGGGCGAGCGCCGTCACGCGGAGGGCGAGCCGGCGCAGGCGCGCGACGTCGATCGTGCGCGTGAGCAGCTCGGCCAGCGTCGCCAGGCCCTCCTGCGTGCGGGTCGTGCGGGGCGCGCCCAGGCCGAGGCTCCGCACGCGGGGCTGCGCGCGCCCGTTGCGGAGCGTGAGCGCGTGGACGAGCGCCTCGTGCTCGACGAGCTGCCGGACGTCGAGCGCGCTGAAGCTCCCGCTCGCGCGGACGCGGATCCGCTCGGCGCCGGCCGCGGCCTTCGCGGCGAGCCCGGGCTCGAGCACGACCTTGACCGCGCCGGGGCCGAAGAACCCGTCGAGCGCGGCGCGCAGCTCGGCCGCGACGCGCTCGGGCGGGACGCCGCCGGGGTCGTCCGCGGCGACGGCGCGCGCGAGCGCGTCGGTCGTCGCGAGCAGGTGCTCGGCCGCGCCCAGGCTCGTCAGCGCGCAGCGGCCGATCGGGCGGTCGGGGCGCCCGTAGAGCTCGACCGACAGCTCGGTGAAGGCGGGCGTCCCGGTCGCGTCGAGGAGGCGCGCCGCCTGCGCGTAGCTGCGCGCCGTCGCGGCGAGGAACCGCCCGAGCGGGTCGTCGGGGTCGGCCTCGCCCGCGATCGCGTCGAGCGCGCGCGCCTCCTCGGCGTGCGCCGGCGGCGTGGGCTCGACCGCGGGCAGGCGCGGCGCGCCCCTGCGCCACGCCATGAGGAACCGCGCCCCCTCGTCGTCGGGCCACGACAGGCGCGAGAGCACCTTGACCCGGGGGGCGACCGCGACGAGGCGCGCGTCGAGCGCGAGCAGGCGCGCCGTCCGCGCGGCGGCGTCGGGCAGCGCGGCCGGGGCTCGCCGCTCGCTGATCGCCCCGCGCCTGCTGCCCGCGCCCGCGCCCCCGCCCGCGGGTG
>JANJTH010000197.1 GCA_024711205.1 Planctomycetota bacterium
CTAGTGTCCCTCGCCAGAAGTCCACGCGCCAAGTCCGGGCCCTCGTCGCCGCTGGCTGCGTTGCTCGTCGGCCATTATGCGCCGCATGGGTGGCCTCCTCGCGCCTTGCCAGCGGCGACCATGCCTCCGGCCTTCGCTGCGGGACTTCTGGCTCGGGACACTAGAGGCCCGGCCGGAAACGCCGCCTCGCCTCCGCTCGCCAGCGTCGACGCTCGCGTCGTTGGTCGCAACTCACAGTCCCTCCAGGAATGCTCGAGTTGCTCCCGCCTCGCGAGCGACGACGCCCGCTTCGCGGAGGGCTTCGGCGGGCCTTCCGGCCGGGCCTCTAGCGCTCCCGCGGAGGCCGCTACGCCTCGCGGGGGGCGCGCGCGAGCTCGACCACGGCCGCGGCGAAGGCCTGCGCGGCGGCCTCGACCTGCTCGAGCGGGCCCGTCAGGTAGCCGCCCGCGAAGTTCGTGGGCGTGGGCGGGGCGAAGCTCTTCACGAGGCGCACGTCGGCCGCCTTGAGCGCCGCGTCGAGCCCGACCACGGCCTCGAGCGGCGGCGCGATCAGGTAGGCGAGCGGGCTGCCCGCGGGCAGCCCCGACTCGGCCGCGAGGTACGGGCCGATCGCGTGGACGACGTGCGGAAACACGAGCAGCCTGCCGGCCTCGTCGGCCGTGTAGAAGCAGGCGTCCTCCGCGAGGCAGCGCAGGCAGGCGGCGAGGCCCTCGCGCACGTCGTCGGGGCTCGGCGCCGCGAGGACCCCGAGCGCCTCGCCCGAGAGCGGGCCCGAGGCGTGGGCCGAGCCGGCGTAGAACGAGCGCCCGAACACGACGTCGACCGGCGCCTGCTTCGTCGCCTCGTCGAGCGCGACGTAGAGCGAGTCGTCCTGGTCGGCCGTCACGAGCGCGAGCGAGGCGTGCTCCGGCGAGAGCCCGTAGGCGCGCGCCAGGTCGGGCGACGCGTTCGGGATGAACCGCGTGGCGAGGACCTTCGGGCGGACCGCGTCCAGGACCATGCCGCCCGCCCTCAGCGCGCGACCGCGGCGAGCGCGGCCGCGCGCGGCTTGTCGTGGCCGGGCGTCGAGGGCGCCGGGCCGGCCTGGCGCTTCACGCCGCTCGCGCCCACGCGCAGGAACTCGGCCAGCATGGCGGCCGTCCGCCGGCCGGCCTCCTCGGGCTTGAACGACCGCGCGTTGATGTTCGAGACGACCTCGCGGTCGCTGTCCATGGCGTCCGCGCGCGGGCCCCACATGAGGTACGCGCTCATGCCGTCGCCCGTGCCGAGCGCCGGGCGCTCGCCCACGCAGATCACGGCCGTGCGCGCCCCGAGCGCGGCGCCGATCGGATCGAGCAGCTTCACGCGCGCGTGCTTGACGAGCACCGTGTCGCCCACCTCGAGCCCGAGGCGCTTGCACTCGTCGCGGAGCGCCGCGAGGAACGGCGGCGCGTTCTCGACCACGGCCTTGGCCGAGAGCCCGTCGCCCACGATCGGCTGGACGTCCGGCCCCTTGCGGCAGGCGGCGACGACGCGCGCGAGCTCGTCCGGCGGGAGCTGCCGGCCGAGGTCGGGCCGGAACAGGAACTCCTGGAGGTCCTTCGCGCGCGAGCGCACGGCGACGGCGGCGCCCACGGCCCGGGCGAAGTCGTCGGGGAGCTGGCTCTGCACGGCCTCGACGGCGACCGCGCGCCCGGCCAGGAACTCGAGGAGCGTCCGCGTGCGCAGCCGCGTCCCGGCGCGGCCCACGCCGATCTGGGCGACCGTCGCGGCGCGCAGGCGCTCGAGCAGCGCCGGGTCCCGGGCCGGCTCGGGGCGCGGGAGGCGCGGCTCGCGCGCTCCGGCGCGCGCGCCCGCGCCGTCCCCCGCGGGCGGCGCGACGCCGAGCCGCGCCCGGAGCTCCTCGATCAACGCCTGCGTCCGCATGCTCGCGCCGCGCGCCCCTCCCCGGGAGAGGCGCGAGCCTACTCGGCCCGCGCGGGTCGGACCACCGCCCCCGGGGCGCGCGAAGTCGGCTGGACGACGCGGGCAAGTCCCGCAAAATCGGACCGTGGTGGTGCCCATTCTTGACGGACCCCGCGCGC
Source organism: Planctomycetota bacterium (assembly GCA_024711205.1). Classification (GTDB taxonomy): domain Bacteria; phylum Planctomycetota; class J058; order J058; family J058; genus JANJTH01. The sequence continues at coordinate 2,064 of JANJTH010000197.1, forward strand.
CCGCCCACACTCCTCGCCCATGACCGCGCCCGGCCCCACCCTGGCCGACTCCCCGCTCGTCGCCGCGCTCGAGCGGGCTGCGCGCCACCTCGGAGCGGCCGTCGCGGCCGACCCGTTCGGGCACCTGCCGCCGCCCCCCCGGGACCGCGCGGCCTTCGAGCGCCTCGCCGGGCGCCTCGGGCTGCGCGTGGACTGGTGGGTCGGCGACGCCTTCGAGGTCGCGGCCCTGACGGGCCGGGAGGTCGTCGCGGTCCCGGCGCACCCGCCGGGCGCCGGGACCCCGGGCGCCGAGCCGCCGCCCTGCCCGGTCGTCCTCGGCCGCGCGGCGGGCGGGCTCCTCGTCGCGGGGCCCGCGCCGGGCACGACCCGCACGCTCGACCCGGCGTCGCTGGACGGGCCGCGCGCCTGGGCGCTCCTCTCGCGCGACCTGCCCGCGGCCGGGCTCACGGCCGCGGGTCGGCCGGGCGGCGGCGACCACGGCCACGGGGGCCACGGCCACGGCGGGGGGCACGGGGGCGGCGAGCACGCCCACCCGCACCCCTTCCGGCGCCTCGTCACGTTCCTCCGCCCCGAGGCCGGCGACGTGCGGATCGTGGTCACGTTCGGCGTCGTGACCGGGCTCATGACCCTGGCCGTGCCGATCGCCGTCGAATCGCTCGTCACGTCGGTCGCCTTCGGCGGCCTCGTCCAGCCGGTCGTCGTGCTCGCGCTCGTGCTCCTCGTCGCGCTCGCGTTCGCGGGCGCCGTCCGCGCCGCCCAGGCCTGGGTCGTCGAGCTGCTCCAGCGCCGCCTGTTCGTGCGCGTCCTCGCCGACCTGGCCGACCGCCTCCCCCGCGTCCGGTTCGAGGCGCTCGACGGCCCGGGACCCGAGCAGGTGAACCGCTTCTTCGACGTCGTGAAGCTCCAGAAGACGGTCGCGATCCTCCTCACCGAGGGCGTCAGCGTGACGCTCGCGGGCGTCGTCGGCATGGCGGTGCTGGCCTTCTACCACCCGCTCCTGCTCGCCTTCGACGTCGTCCTCGTGGCCGCCGTCCTGTTCGTCGTGTTCGGGCTCTCCTACGGCGGCGTCCGCTCCTCGATCCTCGAGTCGCGCCGCAAGTACGAGGCGGGCGCGTGGCTCGAGGAGCTCGCGCGGCACCCCGCGACCTTCAAGGAGGCCGGCGGGGCCGCGCTCGCGCGCAGCCGCGGCGACGCGATCGCGCGCCGCTGGCTTGACGCCCGCGGGGCGCACTTCCGCGTCGTGTTCCGCCAGCTCGTGGGCGCGCTCGCGCTCCAGGCCCTCGCGAGCACGCTCCTCCTCGGGGTCGGCGGCTGGCTCGTCGTCGCGGGGCAGCTCACGCTCGGGCAGCTCGTCGCGGCCGAGCTGATCGTGACGGCCGTCGTCGCCAGCGTGGCGAAGCTCGGCAAGCACCTCGAGTCGTGGTACGACCTCATGGCCGCCGTGGACAAACTCGGGCACCTCCTCGACCTGCCGCTCGACCGCGCGGGGGGGGAGCCGCTCCCGCCCGCCGCGGCGGGCCTCGCCGTCACGCTGCGCGGGGTCTCGACGCCCGGCGGCCCGCTCGACCTCGCGCTGGCCCCGGGCGAGCGCGTCGCGGTGGTCGGCCCCATGGGCGCGGGCAAGTCGCGGCTCCTCACCGTGCTCGCCGCGCTCGACGAGCCCGGCGCCGGGGCCGCGCTGTTCGACGGCCAGGACGTGCGGTCGCTCGACCTCCCGGCGCTCCGGACCGCGATCACGCTCGCGCGCCCGAACGAGGTCGTCGAGGGGACCGTCTTCGAGAACCTCCGGCTCGCCCGCCCCGGGCTCGAGCTCGCCGACGCGACGCGCGCGCTCGAGGCGGCCGGGCTCGCGCAGGTCGTGCGCGCGCTGCCCCGCGGGCTCGACGAGCCGCTCTCGGTCGGCGGCGCGCCGCTCTCGCGCGAGCAGGCGAACCTCCTCGTGCTCGCGCGGGCGCTCGCGGCCCGCCCGCGGCTCCTCCTCGTCGACGCGATCCTCGACCGCGTCTCGGTGGGCGAGCGCGCGGCGGCCCTCGCGGCCCTCACCGCGCCCGACGCCCCGTGGACGCTCGTCGTCGCGACCTGCGAGCCCGACGTCGCCGCCGCCTGCGGGCGCGTGGTGCGGCTCGAGCCCGGCGGCGGGCCGAGCGCGCCGGTGCACGCGTGAGCGCCCCGCGGACGGAGGCGCCAGGGCCGTCGCCCGAGCCGGCGACGACCGAGCCGGCGGCGGCCACGCCGACGCCCGTGCCCCCGCCGACGCAGGCGCCCGGCCCCGCCGAGGGCCCGCCCCCGGCCGAGGCCGCCGCGCAGGCC
>JANJTH010000205.1 GCA_024711205.1 Planctomycetota bacterium
CCCTCCGGGCGGTCGGCCTGGCGCGGCCCTCGCACGTCGCTCAGGGCCGCGCGCGCGCCCAGGCGAGCACGAGGTCGCCGGCCCGGCGCCAGCCCGCGTCGACGGCGGCGACGCCGAGGGCCTGCGCGCGCGCGGCCATGCGGTCGACGTAGACGACGCGCGCGCGGCCGCGCGCGGCGCCCCAGCCGGTCGGCGCCGCGCCCGGGCGGCCCTCGAGCGCGACCTCGACGTCGAACAGGCCGTGGCCGCGCGCGGGGGCGAGCGCCTTGAAGGCCGCCTCCTTGAGCGCCCACACGACGACGGCCGCCTCGTCGCGCGGGCCCCAGGCGTCGCCCCCCGGGCCGGGCGCGAGCGCGAGCACCCCCGCCCGCTCGTGGGGGCGCAGGTAGAAGCGCAGGGTGCCCTCGGGGCGCGGGCGGACGCGCTCGAGGTCGACGCCCGGGAGGCCCTGGCCCAGGCCGGGGAGCGTCGCCCACGCGGCGGCGCGGCCGTGCCCGTGCGTGAGCGAGGCGACGACGCGCGGGAGCCCGGGCGGCAGCGCGACGCGCGGCGCGCCGTCGGCGTCGGCCTCGACCTCGATCGCGGTCGGCTCCGGGCAGGAGGCCCCGGCGGCCGCGAGCGCGCGCGCCACCGCCTCCTTGGCGGCCGCCCGTCCGAGCAGCCAGTCCGCGCGCCGCTTCGCCGCCGTGAACCGCGCGAGCGCCGCGCGCTCGGCCGCCGAGAGCAGGCGCTCGAGGTCCCCGCTGGCCGCCTCCGGCCCCACCTCGACGATCTCCGGGGCCTCGTCGTCCTCGTCGTCGACCGCGCCGGCCGGGGGAGGTGCGCTCATGGATCGCCTCGCACGAAATCGAACCACGCCCCGCCCCGGGCGACGGCGGGCCTCGACCTGCGGGGCCCCGCCGTCCAGGCTGCGCCGCGCGAGGGGCGCGGCGCAAGCGCGACGTGAACCTCGCCTACCGCGCCTCCGGGGGTCGGGCTAGGATCGCGGCATGGCGGACGAGCGCGACCTGACGCTGGCGAAGCTCGCCGTCGAGGCGGGCTTCCTCACCCGCGAGGAGGCGCAGCGCTACTGGCAGCAGCTCCAGGCCCCCGACGCGCCGCGCCTGATCCCGTTGCTCCTCCAGACCGGGCGCCTCGCGCCGCCCGACGTCGACCGCCTCCGTCAGCTCTGGCAGCAGCGCCAGGGCGGCGAGATGACGAGCTCGTTCAACCGGCCCGCGCTCCCGCCCCAGCCCCCCGTCCAGCTCGGCCCCGGGGCCCAGGGCAGCGGCGCCTTCGCGCGCCCGGCCACGGGCGGCTTCCCGCGGCCCGCGGCCCCCGTCGGCCCCGCGCCCCCGGCGCGGATCGAGTCCGGCGCCTTCGGGCGGCCCGGGGGCTCGGGGTCGTTCGGGCGCCCCGCGGGCGCGGCCGTCGCGGCGACGCCCGCCCCGGCGGCCCCGGGCCTCGCGGCGCAGGGCGGCGGCGTCGGCGAGGAGACGGGCACCTGGGACGACGCGCTGGCGCGTGACGCGCAGCTCGCGCGCGTGCTGCTCGGGCGCGGGCTCACGACCCAGGAGCGGCTGCGCGAGTGCCGCCAGCTCCAGGTCCAGCACCAGGCGCGCCTGGGGCCGATCCTCGTCCGCAAGGGCTACGTCGACCGGGCCGCGGTCGAGGAGGCGATCGCCGCCGTGAAGGCCGGCGCGATCCCCGCGGCGCCGATGGGCAGCGGCGCGTTCTCGCTCCAGCCCCCGGCGCCGGTCCCCGCGGCCTTCGGGCAGCCGCCGCCCGGCGCCGGGCAGGGCCCCCCGGGCTTCAACCCGTTCGCGAGCGTGCGGCAGCCGACCGGGCCGGCCCAGGTCGCCTACGACGACCCCGACGCCATGCCCACGCTCACGGGCGACGTGGGGCCGATCGGGCTGCCGTCGACGCCGACCGTGTTCTCGGACGAGCCCCCGCTCCCCCTGCCCGGACGGGCCCCCTTCGGCGCGTCGCCCGCCGACGCCGCGCCCACGCTGATCGGCGGCGGCGTGTCCGTCGAGGAGCTCAACCCGTTCGCCTTGGCCGCCCTCGCCCAGAAGCCCGCGCCGGCGCGCCCCGGCCCCGGAGCGCGCAACGGCGGCGTCGACGCGGTGCTCTCGGTCGACGAGCTGAACGCGTTCGACGACGTCCCGCTCGCGATCCCCGACGCGAGCGCGCCCCCAGGGCCCGCGCCGGCCCCGGGCGACGCGGGGAGCGGCTGGGGCGCCGACCCGGCCGGCCGCTCGGACGAGCCCGGGTCCCAGCCCGCCGCGCCCCCGCCCAGGCCCGACAAGCCGACGAAGCGCCAGCGCCCCGCGCCGGAGCCGGCCAAGGGCAAGGGGCTGCCCGCGGCCGTGTGGGTCCTCCTGGCCGTCGTCGTGCTCGGCGGCGTCGCCGCCGGCGCCTACTTCCTCGTCCAGGCGATCCTGTAGGCGAGCGCCCCGGGCGGGCCCCCTCTCGCGCGCGCCCGCGTCAGAGCTTCTCGGCGATCGACTTCGCCTGCGTGAACAGGAGCAGGTAGTCGCGCCCGCCGGCCTTCGAGTCGGTGCCGCTCATGTCGAACCCGCCGAACGGGTGGACGCCCACGAGCGCGCCCGTGCACTTCCGGTTCAGGTAGAGGTTCCCCACGTGGAGCTCGTGGCGGGCCTGCTCGAGGTGGTCGCGGTTCCGCGAGAACACCGCGCCCGTGAGCCCGTACTCGGTGTCGTTCGCCCAGGCCAGCGCGTGCTCCCAGTCCCGGGCCCGGCCGATCGCGAGCACGGGCCCGAAGATCTCCTCCTGCATGAGCCGCGCGCGGCTCTCGACGTCGGCGAACACGGTCGGCCGCACGAACCAGCCGGCGTCCGGCCCGCGCCCGCCGCCCGCCACGAGCCGCCCCTCGCCGCGACCGGCCTCGACGTAGCCGAGCGTCTTCGCGAGCGCCTTGTCGTCGATCATGGCCCCCATGAAGTGGGCGCGGTCGCGCGGGTGCCCCACCGTGAGCGCGTCGGCGCGCCGCGCGACCTCCGCCACGACCTCGTCGTAGACGCGGGTGTGCACGATCAGGCGCGAGCCGGCCGAGCACTTCTGGCCCTGGAACCCGAACGCGGCCGCGACGGCGCCCGCGATCGCGGCCTCGAGGTCGCAGTCGTCGTCGATCACCGTCGCGTCCTTGCCGCCGAGCTCGAGGATCGCGCGCTTGAGCCCCCGCTGCCCCGGCCGGACCTCGCCCGCCTTGCGGGCGATCCCCAGGCCCACCGCCTTCGAGCCGGTGAAGGCCACGATCCGCGTGCGCGGGTCCTCGACCATGGCCGACCCGAGCGCCGCGCCGTCCCCGGTCACGAACCCGAGCACGCCCGGCGGCAGCCCGCACTCGTGGAGGAGCTCGGCGAACAGCCCCGCGATCACCGGGGCCTGGTGGGCGGGCTTGAGGATCGTCGGGTTCCCGGCCACGAGCGCCGCCGCGGTCATGCCCACCGTGATCGCGAGCGGGAAGTTCCAGGGCGGGATCACCGCGGCCGTCCCGAGCGGGAGGTAGCGCAGCTCGAGCTCCTCGCCGGGGTAGGGGGCGAGCGGCTGCGGGCCGCCGAGCCGGATCGCCTCGCGCGCGTAGAACTCGAGGAAGTCGATCGCCTCCGCCACGTCGGCGTCGGCCTCGACCCAGCTCTTGCTGACCTCGAAGACCATCCAGGCGGCGAGCTCGAGCCGGCGCTCGCGCATGCGGGCGGCGCAGCGGAGGAGGTAGCGGGCCCGCACCTCGAGCGGCGTCCGGCGCCAGGCCGGGAACGCGCGCGCGGCCGCGACGAACGCGCGCTCGAGGTGCTCGGGGCCGGCCTCGGCGGCGTGGCCGACGACGGTCGCGTGGTCGGCCGGGTCGACGGACGGACGGGTCGCGTCGGTCGTGACCCGCTCCCCGTCCAGCCAGAGCGGCCACGTCCCGCCGAGGCGCGCGCGCACCGCGGCCAGGGCGGCCTCCATGGCGGCCGCGTGCTCGGGGCGCGAGAAGTCGGTGAGCGGCGTGGGCGCGTAGTCGGGGAGCACGAGGCCTCCTCGGGGCAAGGGGGGGAGGTGGGCCGGCGCCGCGCGCGCGCGGGCGGCGGCCCGATCGGGGCCGGGATTCTAAACGCGCGGCGCGCGCGGCCAGCCGCGCGTTGGCCCGCGCCGGCGGCCGCGGCTAGGCTCCCGGGAGGAGGCGACGTGGCGCTCGACCTCGTGGCCCGCGCGGAGACCGGGGAGCCGTGGCGTGTGCTCTCGGCGCGCCTCGCCGCGGCCCTCGGGCCGGCGTGGCGGGCGGGGCCGGCGCGGGCGGGCGGGGCCCGCGCGCACGGCGTGATCGACGTCGGCCCGCCCGTCGACCCGGTCGTCGTGACCTGCCGCGAGGGGCTCGTGCAGGCGCGCGCGCGCACGAGCCCGTGGGGCCCGGGCTACCACGAGCGGGTCGTCGAGCGCCTCGACCGCGCGGCCGCGGCGCTCCCGCGCGGCTGGTCGCTCGTCCAGGACGACACGGACCACTGGGAGCGGCGCTGCCCGGCGGCGCTGCGCCGCCACTTCCTCCGCTGGGCCCACGCGCTGTGGGCGCTCGACCAGGCGGCGCCGGGCGGCCCGGGCCCCCGGGTCGCGCTCGACGGGGTCGCGGTGTGCCTGCGCAGGGGCGAGGGGCCGGCCGAGGTCCCGCCCGGGCACGTCGCGACGCCCACGGGCTTCAAGGGGCGGACGTGGATCGAGGAGACCCGGGCGGCGCTGCGCGCCGCCCTCGTCGCCGGGGCGGGCGAGCCGGGGCCGCGCGCGCGCCGCGCGTTCGTGTGGTGGGCGACCGAGCCCGACGCGTTCGACTGGGCGCAGCTCGGGCGCGTCCTGTGCACGACGGAGGTGATCTGGCGGGCGCTCCCGTCGGGGGACGACCCGGCCCAGGTCGAGGCGCGCGAGGCGGCCGCCGCCTGCTTCGAGGCGGCGCGCCGCCTCGACCCCACGGCGGACGTGCCCCTGCCCGAGTGGGCGCGGCTCTACGAGCTCCTGGGCCGGCCGGCAGACGCGGGCCGCGTCCGGGCCGAGCCGGCGCAGGGCGCCGAGGCCGAGCGGGCGGCAGGGAGGCCGGGAGGGCCCGAGCGGCCCCCCCCCGGAGGCCCCGCGGCCGCCGCGCGCGAGGGCCCCTCGTCGGCGCCGCCGTCCGGGCCGTTCCGCGGGGGCTACCGCGAGGGATGGGTCCGCCACCCGCTGGGGCGCCGCTGGCACGCCGAGGTCCCGGGCTGGCTGCGCGCCTCGCTCGACGCCGCGCACGGGCACGAGGTCCTCTGGGACGACGAGCTCACGGTCCACGTCACCGTCGTCGACGGGGGCGCGCCGGGCCCGGCCTTCGAGCCCGCGCGCGAGGTCGACCGCCTGCTCGAGCGCCTCCCGCCCGAGGAGCGCGCCGGGGCCCAGGTCGAGCTGCTCGGCAACGGCGGCGCGCGCGGCTACGCCGTCGTGATCCCCTCGGGGCGCGCCGGCCGCGACGCGCTCGTCCACGGGCTCCTCGTGGGCGCCCGCTCGCGGCTCGGCTTCACGGCCGTCGCCCGCAGCCGCGCGGCCCGCCAGCTCGCGCTCCGCTTCGGGCGGAGCCTCCGGCCGGCGCCCGAAGGTTGACGCAGAGTCATTCACCGCGCGCGTGGCATTTCTCCCGCTCGCGTGCACGATACGTCGACTCCCGGGGGGAGTGCCTTGGCGCGGATCGCGGTCGTCGACGACGAGCCTTCGGTGCGGCTGTGGGTGACCACGCTCCTGCGCGAGCGCGGGCACGACGTCCGCGCCTTCGGCACGTTCGCGCAGGCCTACGAGGGGCTCTCCGACGCGCCGCCCGACCTCCTGCTCGCGGACGTGACGCTCCCCGACGGCGACGGGCTCGAGCTCGTGGCGCGCCTGCGCCTGCTCCACGCCGAGAGCTTCCCTGCGATCGTGCTCTCGGGGCGCGTGAGCGAGGGCGACTTCATGCGCGGCTTCGCCGCAGGGGCCTGCGACTACCTCGCGAAGCCGCTCTCGCCCGACGAGCTCCTCGCGCGCTGCGCGCTCCACCTCGGGCGCGGGGCCGAAGACGGCGGGACGGTCGCGATCGGGCGCGACCTCCCGGGCGACCGGGGCCTCGCCTTCCGCCGCTACGAGGTCCGCGGCGTGCTCGGGCGGGGCGGCTCGGGGATCGTCTACGACGCCTTCGACACGACGCGCGGCGAGCCCGTCGCGCTCAAGGTGCTCGGGGCGGGCGCGTCGACGGGCAACGAGGAGCGGCTGCGCTTCCTCCGCGAGACCTACGCGCTCTCCTCGGTCCGCCACCCGGCCGTCGTCGAGGTCACCGACTTCGGCTCGAGCCAGGGGCGGCTCTACTACGCCATGACGCGCGTCGAGGGGCCCACGCTCCGCCGGCGCGTGCGCGACGGCGCGCCCCTCGAGCCCGCGGCCGCCCTGCCGCTCGCGCGCCGCCTGCTCGAGGCGCTCGCCGCGCTCGAGCAGGCCCGCGTGCTGCACCGGGACGTCGCGCCCAGCAACGTGCTCCTGCGCGGCGGGCGCGCCGACGACCCCGTGCTCGTCGACTTCGGGCTCGCCAAGCGCGCCTTCGACCGCGGCCTGACGCTCCCCGAGGTGATCGTCGGCACGCCCGGCTACGTCGCGCCCGAGGTCGTGACGGACGGCGCGGCCGACGCGCGCTCCGACCTGTTCTCGCTCGGGTGCGTGCTCGTGTTCGCGCTCACCGGCCAGGACCCGTTCCCCGACCTGCGCGGGCTCCCGCTCCTCCACCACATGGCGACCCACCCCGTCCGCCCGCCCGCGACGCTCGGGCCGGGGCCGCTCCGGCGCCTGCTCGAGGCCCTCCTCGCGCTCGAGCCGCGCCTGCGCCCCGAGGGCGCCGAGGCCGCGCTCGCGCTGCTCGTCGGGCCCTGACCGCGGCCACGCGCTGCGCTACCGCGGGACGGCGAGCGCGCGGGACCAGGTGACGAGGAGCGCGAGGAGCCCGGCGAGCGCGAGCAGCTCGGCGAGCTCGGCGTCGTCGAGCCCGAGCTTGCGGAGGCGCTGGTAGTCGGCGTCGCCGAGGAGCGCGGGCTGGAGCGCGGCGCGCCGCCCGAAGGCCACGACCTGCTGCGTGCGCTCGGGCAGGCGCGTCGTCTCGCCCTTCCGCTCGAGGTCGTCGACGACGTCGGCGGCCACGCCGCGGCGCAGGAGGGCCTCGCGGAGCCGGTCGCGCCAGGGCGCGACCTCGGCCGCGGCGAGCGCGGCGAGCGCGATCAGCTCCTTCGTCGTGCGCGGCAGCTTGCCCCCCCACAGCACGTCGCGGAGCAGACCGGCCGCGGCCGCGAGGCCGCCGGGGCAGTGGGCGAGCGCGTCGAGCGGGGGCGGGAGCCCGGGGCCGAGCTCGTCCTTGAGCGCGTCCGCGAGCCAGGGCGGGAGCACGTCCGGGCTCCCCGCGGGCAGGCGCGCCGCGGTCAGATCCGGGCCTTCTTGAGCAGCTTCGCGAAGTCCTTGCGGACGGCCTCGAGCCGGTCGGGGTGCACCTCGAGCGAGAGCGTGAAGATCTGGTTGTCCTCGGGCCGGAACACGGTCGCCAGCACGAGCGCGACCGGCTGCTTCGCGCCGGGGGGCGTCGCGTGCAGCTCGAACACGAACCCCTCGCGGCGGCCGACCCGCACGGCCCCCTGCTGGACGACGCGCGCGCCGGGCCACGCCTCCTGCATGCGCGCGAGCGTCGCGCGGCCCAGCTCGGCCGAGGTCGCGGGCTCGCGCCGGGCCACGACGTCGGGCTGCGCGCGCACGTAGATGTTCGCGCGCGCGCTGCCCCGCCACAGGCGAGCCTTGAGCGCCTCGTAGCCGCGCGCGTCCTGGCCCGCCGCCCGCGCGCGCTGCGCGAGCACCTCGAGGTTCAGGAACAGCCAGCCGTCGGACGGGCGCTCGATCCGGCAAGGCGGCGCCTGGACGTCGACGGCCTCGAGCCCCTCGAAGTAGGGCGCGTCGCCCGGGTCGTCCTCGGCGCGGGCAGCGCCCGGAGCGAGGGCCGCGAGGGCGAGCGAGAGGGCCGCGAGGGCGCCGGCCGCGGCGCGCGCGCATGGGACCCGAGCCATCGACCTTCCTCCTCGGCGGGGGGCCGGCGCAGGGCCTCGCCGCGGCCGCTATCTTCGCACGCGGTCCGGCGGGCCCGGACCCGGGAGGTCGCGTGCTGCACGAGCTGGGGCCAGGGCTGTGGGAGCACCGGGGCTGGACCCGCGTCGTGGGCGTCCCGCTCCCGCGGCGCATGGTCGTGGCCCGGCTCGAGCCCGGCGGCGGCCGCGCCCCGGGGCTGTGGGTGTGGTCGCCCAACCGCCTCGACCCCGCGCTGCGGGCCGCGGTCGACGCGCTCGGCCCGGTGGCCGAGGTCGTGGCGCCGTCGCGCTTCCACCACGCCCACCTCGAGGCCTGGCGCGAGGCCTACCCCGCGGCGCGCGTGTGGGCCGCCCCCGGCCTGCCCGAGAAGCGCCCGGACCTGCGGTTCGACGGGGTGCTCGGAGCGGAGGCGCCCGAGGGCTGGGGCGAGGCGCTGGCGCTCGCCCCGCTCGAGGGCGCCCCCAGCTCGAGCGAGGTCGAGGTGCTGCACCGCCCGAGCGGGACGCTGATCGTGACCGACCTCGTGTTCCACGTCGGCGCCGAGGCGCCCTGGCTGACGCGCCTGGCGACCCGCGCGAACGGGGCCTACGGGCGGGTCACGCCGACGCGCGTGTTCAGGGGCTTCGTCGAGGACCGGCGGGCCGTGCGGCGGACGGTCGACCGCCTGCTCGGGTGGAGCTGGGACCGCCTCGTCATGGCCCACGGCGAGGTCGTGGAGACGGGCGGCCGGGCGGCGCTGGAGCGGGCGTTCGCGGGCTGGTGAAGGAGCGGAGGGGGAGGGGAGGGAAGAAGAGGGGAGAAGAGGGAAGAGAGGAGGGAGGGCAAGGGCAAGGGCAAGGGCAAGGGCAAGGAAGGAGCGGCGGGGGCCATGCCCGACCGCTCGGGGGAAGAGCTCCGCTGGGTGCGGGCTACTGGCCGGTCGGCGCTGGTGTCGGCGCTGCAGGGGGCGCCGGCTGCGCCGGGATCCCGACGACCATCTCGAACTTCGGCGTCGGGAGCTCGACCTGCGCCTGCTCGGCCGCGCGCCGCTCGTTCTCGTCCACGACGACCTCGAGCGCGAGCTTGACCGCGAGCGGGAGCCGCTCCTCGTCGGTCCAGCTCGTCTTCCAGGCCCGGTCGTTGCCGTCGAGGTACTCGAGCTGGAACGCCTCGATCCCGGCGCAGAGCTCGGCGTAGGCCCCGCCGCCGAGCGGGTCGCCCTCGACGGCCGACGCCCGCCGGTAGAGCGCGAGCCCGCGGCCCTCGCCCGCGTCCTCGAGCCGGTAGCCGACCGCGACGAGCGCCGGCCGGGCGCCGCGCCCGTCGCCGCCGAGGACCCGGGCCGTCGTCACGAACCGGAGCGTGTCGGCCGGCTTGCCCGCGACCGTGCGGTCCTCGCCGCGAAAGGCCGGGCCGCCGAGCGCGTAGGCGTAGACCCCCGTGAGGTCGCGGCGCAGCACGCTGAGGATCCCGTAGCCCGTCTTCTCCGTGCGGAGCTTGCGGTCGATCTTCTCGCTCGCCGTGAGGACCGAGACGAGGATCCCGCCGATCATGGCGAACACGGCCGCCGTGATCGCGACCGTGAGCATGACCTCCATGAGCGTGAAGCCCGCGCCTGCGCCGCGCGGAGACCGCGCGCCGGGCGCCACAGGGGCCGTCCCCGCCGCGCTCGTCACTGACCCGTCCCCCCGCCCGGCGGGGACCCGCCGGCCGGCGCGGACCCGGCGGAGGCCGAGGGCGGCGGCGGCGGCAGGATCCCGGCCAGGCGCACCCGGTCGGAACCCGCCTCGGGCCCGTCGAGGGCCCCGGTGTCGCCGCCCGCCCCGCCGGAGTCCGCGTCGACGGGGAAGGTGACCTCGACCGTGACGACCGTCACGGTCTCCGTCTGGGCGTCGGGCATGCCGAGCTGGAGCTCCTCGCTCCGCCCGCTCCAGCGGAACCCGGGCCGGTCCTCGACCTCGCCCCCGCCGTCGGGCGACTCCTGCCCTGCGAGGATCTCCTCGAGCTTGGCCCGGCAGAGCTCGCGGGCCGCGCGCCGGTTGATCGAGTCGCCCGCCGAGCGGATCGAGCCCGAGACGGTCGCCTGGAGCGCGAGCAGCGCCGTCGCGACGATCGCGACCGCGAACACGACCTCCATGAGCGTGAAGCCCGCGCGGCGCCCCCGCGTGCCCGTCACGAGCCCTCCCCGGAGAGCGTCCGCACGGTCGGGGGCTCGTCGAGGTACTCGATCGTGCGCGTGAGCGCGTCGAACTTGACCCAGATCTGCAGGTCGCCGCCGCGGTCGAGCTTGACCCCGACCACGTGGCTCCCGTCCGCCCCCGTGTGGTTGAACGGGACCTCGACCCGGCCGCTCCGCCGCTCGTCCTCGCCCACGATCACGGCCGCGAACACGACGTCCGTGGGCAGCTTGCGGGGCGTGATCGCGTCGCGCTCGGCCACGCTCTCGACCTGGGGGGCCGGCGCGTCGGGGTCGGCGGGCGGCAGCCCGTGCTCGGCGTCGTCGCGCGGCCGGGCCGGCTCGTCCTTCGGGTCGCCGCCGCCGAACAGCCCGCCCAGGGGCCCCGCCCCCGCGCCGCCCTCGCGGCCCTCGTCGGGGTCGCGCGGCGGGAGGACGAGCCAGAAGCTCTGGTCGTCGAGGTCGTAGACGAGGACGTACTCCTTGCGGTTGGACACCGCCTGGCCCTGCGCCTCCTCGACGAGCGCCGCGACCTCGCGCGCGCCGCCGCGCAGGCGGTACTTGGGCACGAGGCCGTCGATCGAGGGCGCGATCGCGAGCAGCATGACGCCCAGGATCACGAGCACGGCCATGATCTCGATCATGGAGAAGCCGCGGCGCCGGCCCGCGTGAGGCCGACGCCGCGCCCGGGCCGCGCTCGGACGACCGCCCACGTCGCTCAAGGGCCCCCGCCTCTCCGGCCGCGCGCGGGGGGCGGCGAACGCCGGCCCCCCCGGCCACGCCCCGAGGACGCGCGGCGCGCGCCCCGGGTTCGGCCCGGCCTCGCGGCCGGGCCGCGCGCGGCTACTGATCCTGGTTGTTGATCGTCTGCGACGAGAGGTCCGCGGCCTCGTCCTGGCCGCCGGGCGCCCCGTCGGCGCCGTAGGAGATGATCTCGTAGCGGCTGCCCGACGTGTAGTTGAAGAGGTAGTCGTTGCCCCAGGGGTCCTTGGGCGGGTACTCCTTGAGGTACGGCTCCGGCCCCCACTTCCGCGCGTTCGCGGGCCGCTCCCACAGGTCCTGGAGCTGCTGCGGGTAGTAGCCGCAGTCGATCTTGAACAGGTCGAGCGCGTCGCCGATCGCCTTCATGTCGGCCCGGACGCGCTCGACGCGCGCCTTGTGGCCCTGGCTCATGACGTTGACGGTGACGACCGCGGCGAGCAGGCCGATGATCGCGACGACGACCATGAGCTCGACGAGGGTGAAGCCGCCCCGGCGGCGCTGACGACGGACAACCATGCTTTCGCCTCCCAGGCGCGACCCGCGCATTCTACCCACGCCCAGCAGGGCCGCGTCCCACCGGGCCCAAGCCCACCTGCTCCCGCGCCGCGCCACCACCCCTCGGACGCCTCTCGGCCCCCGCAGGCTCATCGGCTCGGGGTGGGCGGCGGCGGGCCTGGCCCTCCCGGGTCCCGCGCCCCGCCCCCGCGCCGCCGCCCTCCCCGAGCCGTCAGAACTTGAACCCCTGCACGAGCGGCATGACGACGGCGAGCACGATGAACCCGACGATCGCGGCCATGGCGACGATGATCAGCGGCTCGATCAGCGCGGTGACCTTCTGGCTCGCGATGTCGACCTCCTCGTCGTAGGCCTCCGCGATCCGCTCGAGCAGCTCCTCGAGCTGCCCCGACTCCTCGCCGATCGCGATCATGTCGCCCACGACGGGCGGGAACACGCCCGACTTCTTGATCGGGGTCGAGATGTCCGTGCCCTCGATGATCCGCTCGCGGACCTCCTCGAGGACCTTGCCGAGCAGGCGGTTGTCGACCACGTTCGCGAGGATCTTGAGGCAGTCCGTCGCCTGGATCCCCGAGCGGAGCAGCGTCGCGAACGTGTGCGAGAAGCGGGCGACCGACTGCTTGCGGAACAGGTCGCCGACCGCGGGCAGGCGCAGGATCCAGGTGTCGCGCAGGAGCGCGCCCTTGGGCGTGCGCGTGACCGCGCCGTAGACGCCCCACGTCACGACGACGACGAGGGCGCCGAGCCACCACCAGTCGACGAACGCCTTCTGGATCGTGAGCAGGATCTCGGTCGGGAGCGGGAGCGCCGAGCCGCGCTTCGTGACGACGGTCACGATCTTCGGCACGACGTAGCTGAGGAGGAAGGCCACGACGCCGAAGCCCATGACGATCATGATCATGGGGTAGGTCAGCGCGGCGCTGACCCGGTTCTTCATGCGCTTCTGGGCCTGGAGGAAGTCGGCGAGCCGGCGCAGCACCTCGTCGAGCGCGCCCGAGGCCTCGCCGGCCCGGACCATGTTGACGTAGAGCGGGTCGAACAGGCGCGGGTGCTGCGCGAGCGCGTCCGCGAACGACACGCCGCCCTGGAGCGCCTCGCGGACCTGCCGGAGCACCGGCCCGAGCTTCGGGTCCTCGACCTGCTGGATCACCGAGGTGAGCGCGCCGATCAGGTTGATCCCGGCCTTGAGCAGCGTCGCGAGGAGGCGCGTCACGCTGACGAGCTCCTCCCGGGCGCGGCCCATGAACAGGCCCTCGAACTGCTCGCGCAGCCCCGAGCCGACCTCGGCCGCGCCGAGCTCGACGGGCGCCCCGTCGTCGCCCTTCTTCTTGGTCCCGCCGCCGCCCTGCTTCACGGCGACCATGTCGGTCACGAAGACCGAGCGGGCGCGCAGCTTCTCGCGCGCCTCGCGCGGGGTCGACGCATCGATCACGCCCTGCGTCTGGGCGCCCTTCTGGTCGAAGGCCTTGTACTGGTAGACGGGCACGGCGGGCCTACATGATGTCCAGCTGCGTCACGCGGAGCACCTCCTCGATCGTCGACTGGCCCTCGACGACCTTGCGGGCCCCGTCCTGGCGCAGCGTGCGCATGCCCTTCTCGACCGCCACCTCCTTGATCCGCGACGCGCCCGCGCGCGCGACGATCTGGGCCCGCACGTCCTCGCCGATCGGCAGGATCTCGTAGATCGCGGTCCGGCCCTGGTAGCCGGTCTCGATGCACCGCTCGCAGCCCATGCCGAGGAAGATCAGCCCGTCGCGGAGCTGCGCCCGGTCGATCCCGATCATCTCGAGCTCGTCCTGGGGCGGCTCGTAGTCCGAGCGGCACTCGGGGCAGATCACGCGGATCAGGCGCTGGGCGACCACGGCGATCACCGACGACGCGACGAGGTACGGCTCGATCCCGATGTCGAGCAGGCGCGTGACCGACGACGGCGCGTCGTTCGTGTGCAGGGTCGAGAACACGAGGTGGCCCGTGAGCGCGGCCTGGATCGCGATCCGGGCCGTCTCGGAGTCGCGGATCTCGCCGACCATCATGACGTCGGGGTCCTGGCGCAGGAGCGCCCGGAGGCCCTTGTCGAACGTGAGCCCCTTCTTGGCCGAGACCTGGATCTGGCTGATCCCCGCCAGGTGGTACTCGATCGGGTCCTCGATCGTGATGCAGTTGATCGCGCTCGAGTTGATCTTGCTCAGGCTCGCGTAGAGCGTGGTCGACTTGCCCGAGCCGGTCGGGCCCGTGACGAGGATCACGCCGTGCTGGTACTGCACGAGCCGCGAGACGAGCCGGTAGTCGTCGTTCGAGAGCCCGATGTCCTCGAGGTTGAAGACCTTGGCCGTCTTGTCGAGGAGCCGCAGCACGACCCGCTCGCCGTAGTTCGTGGGCACCGAGTTGAAGCGGATGTCGATCTCGGCGTCGCCGATCTTGCACGACGCGCGGCCGTCCTGCGGGAGGCGCCGCTCGGCGATGTCCATCTTCGACATGACCTTGAGGCGCGTGATCACGGCGTCCTGGTACTGCTTCGGCACCTCGTCCTTGAGGTAGAGGATCCCGTCGATCCGGAACCGGACGGCGAGCTTGTCCTCGTACGGCTGGAAGTGGATGTCCGAGGCGCGCATCCGGTAGCCGTCGAAGATGATCTTGTTCACGCGCCGGATGACCGGGCCCTTGTCCTGGTCGTCGAGGAGGTTCTCGGAGTCCTCGTCGTCCTCGTCGAGACGGACGATGTCGTCGTCGCCGTCGAGGGCGCCCAGGATCTCGCCCTGCTCGCCGCCCTTGCCCTGGTAGGCGCGGTTGATCAAGGACGAGATCTCGGCCTTGCCCGCGAGCACGGGCTGGACCTCGGCGTCGAGCAGCGACGACACCTCGTCCATGGAGTGGTAGTTGAAGGGCTCGCAGGTCGCGACCCGGAACACGCCCTCGGCCAGGCCGATCGCGACGAGGTTGTGCTGGCGGGCGAGCGCGAGCGGCACGCGGTCGGTGAACTCGCCCGGGACCTGCACCTGCGAGAGGCTCCGCTCGTACGGCCAGAGCATCTTCTGGTGGACGACCGTGAGCAGGCGCTCCTCGGTCACCCAGCCCTTGTCGCGCAGGATCCGGTCGAAGCTCTTGCCCGACTCCTCCTCGAGCTTGACCGTCTCCTCGACCTGCTTCTCGGTGAGGACGCCCTCGCGGACGAGCGCCTTGAGGATCCTGCGGCGCACGGGCCCCTACTCGCCGTCGCGCGTCGCCGCGCCGCCGCGGAACGGGTCCCCGGAGCCGGTGCCGAACAGGTCGAGCGCCTCGTCCTGGAGGTCGTAGCCGGCCTCGTGGAGGAACCGCTCGGGGATCACGGGCGGCAGCCACTCGCTGCGCTCGGCCTCGACGTGGATCCGCTCGCGCAGGTAGTCGCCGAGGCGCGCCTCGGTCGAGAACGAGTCCTGGGCGAAGATCGTCGGGCGCACGAAGATGTAGACCTTGGTCTTCGAGCGCTCGCGCCGCCAGTTCTTGAACAGGTGCCCGAGGATCGGGATGTCGCCCAGGAACGGGACCTTCGTCTCGCTGATCGTCTCCGTCTCCTGCTCGAGCCCGCCGAACACGACGTAGCGGCCGTTGGGCACGGTCACCTCGCCCTCGTACTTGCGCGAGTTCGTGGGCGGCGGGAGGTCGGGCGAGCCCGAGCCCGAGAACGACGAGATCTCGAGGTTCAGCTTGAGCGTGAGGTTGTCGTCCGAGTTGATCTGGGGCTCGATCGTGAGCGTCGAGTTCGCGTCGACGAACTGCACGTTCGCCTGCTGCCCGAACTGGCTCACGTTCTGGGTCACGAACGGGACGCGGTTGGCGATCGTGAACGTCGACGGCGTGTTGTCGTTCGTCGTCGTGAACGGGCGCGTCACGAGCCGCGCCTCGGAGAAGTTCGCGAGCGCGTTGATGATCACCGGGATCTTGTCGTAGGAGTCGCGGAAGATCACGCCGACGAGGCCCGAGTTGAGCCGGGGCACGCGCGCGATGTTCGAGATCGAGCCGTTCGCGTCGGTGCGGACGTCCGGGTCGCTCAGGCCGAAGCTCGTGATCCCCGAGCTGCGCGTGCTGTCGTCGGCCGGCGTCGAGACCCCGGCGAGCTCGAACCCGAGCGTGAGCGAGTCCGACGGCGTCGAGACCTCCCACACCTCGGCCTCGATCATGACCCGGCGGCGCTTGCGGTCGAGCTGGTCGAGGACGGCCAGGATCTCCCGGTAGGCCCGCTCCTCGGCCTGGATCAGGAGCGAGTTCGTGCGCTCGTCGGCGACGATCCGCGTCTCGACCTCGCCCACGCCGCCCGCCTCGCCGAGCGTCGTCGCCGCGCCGCCCGCGCCGACCTGGGGGCGGGGCTGGCCGGCCGCGGGCCGCGGCTGGCCGCCCTGGGCCTGGCCGGCGGGGCGCTGGCCCGTGAACAGCTCGGTGATCCGCTCGGCCAGGTCGGTCGACTTCGCGTCCTTGCACTTGTAGACGTGGAACCGGCCCGTGGGCGCCGCCACGCGCACGTCGAGCTCGGCGATCACCTTGCGGACGAGCGGCAGGTCGATCGGGAACGCGGCGACGATGAGCTGGTTCGTGCGCGGGTCGGCCATGACGGTCGTCCCGGCGCCGAGCCCGCCCTGCCCGGGCGCGACGACGGCCGGCTGCCCGGGCTGGCCCATCTGCCCGCCGCCGCCGAGCGTCTGGAGGACCGACGTGATCAGCGTCGCGAGCTCGGTCACGGGCGCGAAGTTGATCCGGAAGATCTCCATCTCCTTGCGCGGGCCCGCCACGTCGAGCGCCTCGATCACGCGCGAGTAGTAACGGACCTTCGACGCGAGGTCGACGATGATGATCACCTCGGGGCCCTGCACGTAGAGGATGTTCCCGATCCGGTTCGTGTCGCGCGTGAGCAGGCCGCGGACGGTCGCGAAGATCTGGTTGCCGGCCCCGTGCTTGACCTGGAACACGGCCGTCACGAGCTCGTCGTAGTTGGGCACCTGGTCGCCCTGCACGAAGCGCCAGGGCGGCGGCTCCTTCTGGGGGATGTTCCGCCGGTGGTGCGCGCGAATGAACCACGGGGCCCCGGGGGCGACCTGGTCCTCGACGACGACGACGTCGTAGAAGTCGAGGATCTTCTTGACCGTGCCCCAGGTCAGGTCCTGGTTGATGTTCGTGAGGAGCTTGATCCGGACGCCCTGCTGGACCTGGGGGTCGACGACGACGATCGCCCCGAACTTGCGCCCCCACTGCTTGAGGAACACGGTCGGGTCGAGGTCCTGGTCGACCTGGTACTCGACGCGCATGGTCGCGCGCTCGTCGGGACGCTCCTGCGCGACGGCGGGCGCGGCGCAGGCGACGCCCGCCAGGGCGAGCGCGAGCGCGAGCCGGGGCAGGCGGGACCCAGGAGGCACCGGAGCGTGGCGCATAGGTCTCTCGGAGGCAAGGGGTTGGCGAGACTGGCCGGGAGGGCGCGGAGTGTAACCGCCGGGCGGCGGCGCCCACAACGGCGCCCAAGTCCCGGCCGGGCAGCGCCAGGAGGACGCCCGGCCCGGGGGGGCGGTTCAGCGGGCGGCGGGCGGGCAGGACTTCAGACGGTCAGGAGGTCGAGCGAGCCGTCGAGCCGCCGGAGGTCGTCCGGGTCGGAGGTGAGCACCCTGGCCCCGAGGGCCCGCCCGAGCAGCGCGACGTGGGCGTCCACGACGTCGGAGGTGCCGGAGCGCGCGAGGAGGACGCCGACCCGCAGCGCGACGGCTTCGTCGAGCGCGTGGACCCGCACCGCGGTCGCCCGAAGGAGCCGCGCGACCGGGTGCTGACGGCGGTGGCCCCGCCAGGCCTGGGCCACGACCCCCGCAGGGACATGTGCCTCCCCCGCCCCGGCCACCAGCTCGTCGAACCAGAGCACGAGCCGGGGCACCCTCCGCTCGAACGCGATCAGCGCCCCGGTGTCGAGGACGGCAGGCTTCATGCGCGCCTGCGCGCGCGCTCGCGGGCGGCGGGGCTGGCCCCCTGCTTCGCGCCAGCCGCGCCCTTCGCGCCAGCCGCGCCCTTCGCGCCAGCCCCGCCCTTCGCGCCAGCCCCGCCCTTCGCGCCAGCCCCGCCCTTCGCGCCAGCCCCGCCCTTCGCGCCAGCCCCGCCCTTCGCGCGCCGCGCCCGGGCGCTGGACTCCAGCGCCCCACCTGCGGAGCCGGACGCGCCCTCGTCGAGGCCGTGCGCCGCACGAGCCCATGCCCTGTCGGCCGGGTCGATCGGCCCGAGCTCGGCGAGCAGCTCGTCGACGACGCGCCGGGCTTCGGCCCAATCGGGCGCCTTCGCCGCGAGCCCGGCGAAGTAGGCGGAGATCGACGCGGCCTGCCCGGCGGCGACGGCGCGGGCCGCCTTGTCGGCGACCTCGGGCGGGACGCTGATCGTGATCCGCTTCACCTTCATACTGCGAGCATACCCGTGTCGCACCGACGCGTCGAGCGACCGGCTACGATCGCCGCCCGGGAGGGGCCGACCGTGGGGGCTGACCAGCCGGCGCTGTTCGACCTGGGGCCGACCCCGACGACGAAGCAGGAGGCGCCCGGGTCGACCGCGAGGCCCGAGACCCTGCGCGAGGCCGCGGACCCCGAAGACGACGGCGCGGCGCCCGCGGCCGCCGCCGGGCCGTTCGCCCTCGTGGCCCCCGAGGCGCCGGTCGAGGGGCTGTTCAGCTACCGCGTGCCCGAGGCCCTGCGCGAGGCCGTGGGCCCCGGCACACGCGTGCTCGTGCCGTTCGGCGGGCGGCGCGTCGACGGGTTCGTGGTCGAGCTCCAGGACGCGTGCCCCGTCGACCCGCGCAAGGCGCGTCCGCTCGCGAAGGTCCTCGGGAAGGCCCCCCTCGTGCCCCCGGACGTGCTCGCGCTCGCGCGCTGGGCGGCCGACTACTACCGCGCGCCGCTCGGCGAGGTCCTCGCGGCGACCGTCCCGCGCGAGGTCTCGCACCGGCAGGCGCGCCGGGACCCGGGCGACACGTGGGCCGTCCGCGTCGAGCCCACGCCCGACGGCCCCGCGACGGCGGGAGCCCTCCCCGGCGGCGAGGACGCGGGCGGCGAGGACACGGGCGGCGAGCGCGAGGGCGGCGCACCTGCGCCGATCGCCGACGCCGCGGCCGAGCGCCGGCCGGAGGGCGCCGCGGCGCCGCGGGCGCCGGCGCAGGGCGAGGCCCCGGGCGACGCGTCCGCGGCCGACGAGGCCGCGGGCGGCGA